>CAWBXM010000001.1:0-7747 GCA_963792545.1 uncultured Gammaproteobacteria bacterium
ATCAGCTGAGGCGGTATTTCCAGTCGCGCCCGAACCACCACCAGTCTGTCCGCTATAACCGCTACCACCAGTTGCAGCATTTCCTGTAGCGCCCTGACCACCTCCGTAGCTGCCGGCCTGACCTCCGCCGTAACCGCCATCAGCTGAGGCGGTATTTCCAGTCGCGCCCGAACCACCACCAGTCTGACCTCCGCTATAACCACTACCGCCAGTTGCCGCATTTCCTGTAGCGCCCTGACCACCACCGTGGCTACCGGCCTGACCTCCGCCATAACCGCCATCAGCATAATCGTCCTGTGTCGCATCTTCATTAGCCTGCTCGGTATTTGCCTGTGGTGGTTTTGGCCGGGATTGAGCTGCTTTTTGGCGCTGCATGTGCAGTTTTATCTGTGGCAGTATGCCTGCATCGATCAGTCGATTATTGATGGAATCATATAAAGCGTCCAGCTTGCTTGTGAATTCGATATCAAAAAAGGAAAATAATAATTTTTTATTCTCACTGGTAAAATTGTCAGCCATGGCATCATCGAAAGCCTGGCAGAAGTTGGTAGGAACCAGGGCATCGTTTTTAAATACATGGGGTGTTTTGGTTGCGAGGTGCTCAAGACGTGCTTCAAGGTGAGATAACTGTTCACGGTATTTAGCGGTGGCACGTTCACCAATGCCTTTAACCAGCACCATGCCTTCCATTTCATCCTGTCCGATCAGGCTTAACTCATCATCTTCTTCTACTTCTTTTTTCTTATGGCGGGCTTCGTAATCTTTGGCTGGTATCAGATAGTTTTGTATTTTGTTATTGAATGTTGCTGCTATCTCAGGTTTTAGTGTGCGAATTTGGTTCATCAGCTCGAAATAACGTGTTTGATCCTTGTTATTATCGGCTTCGTTAGACAGGCTAAACAGTTTTTCCTGGGTTGAATTGAGTAAGCTGGACATCAGGTCATCTAACCGTGTGGTCAGGTTGTTACGGATATCTATGACCAGCTTGTCAAACTCAGTAATTCTATTGTCTAGTTTATCGCTTTTATCGTTGGGATTATTTTTGTTATTTTCACTCATGAAAAGTGCTTCCGTTTACCCTTTTAAAAATGGCAGTAAGTAGAAAGAGACGTGCTTTTTGTTGATTATAGCCGCTACTAGTAAAAAAACAGAGGCTTGTTGAATATTTAGGTTAGATGTTAAAAATCATGTGTTTAAAAGGCTGGGTTTAATTGCAACTGTGATATATGTAACTATGCTCTAAAGACAAATCAACAATAATAGCCAAATTATTACCCTGTGTCAGACGACGTGAGTTATATGAGATTTCAAATTTATGAGTGAGCATCCTGCAGAAAAACCTGATGTATTAGTGGTTGACGATTCTAAGGTGATTCGACTTGCCGCAAAAAAAATGTTTGGTGATAATTATACTGTGCATCTTGCAGAAGATGGCCTGATCGGTTGGGAGATGCTGCAACAAAACAGTGCTATTTCGGTCGTTTTTACTGATTTAAGTATGCCCAACATGAATGGTATGGAACTGTTAGATAGTATTCGTGGTTCAAACAATGAACATATAGCCAGTATGCCGGTCATTATCATGACTGGACATGATGACTCTGATACCATAAAGCAACAGGTGTTTGATGCTGGAGCCACGGACTTTATTACTAAACCCTTTGAATCGATTGACCTGCTCAGTCGCGCTAAAGCTTATGCGCGTCTGAGTCGTAAAGTAGTTGAGCTGGAAAAGAAAACTGGGTACGACAAACTTACCGGTCTGTACAATGCCAATTTGCTGGTAGAGCAGGGTTCTAAAGCTTTTTCATTTTCCTGCCGTCATAAGCTGTCTATCAGTGCGGTGTATTTTGAAATTGAAGATTTTCAAAACTGCTTTTTATCACATGGTAAAAAAGTGGCTCAGCATATCATCATCGCCGTTGGTAAGCGCCTGCAGGAAGTGATGCGTGAAGAAGATATAGCGGCACGCCTCGGCGTTGCCAAATATGCGCTTATCCTGCCGATGACCAACAAGAAAAAAACGCAGGTAGTTATCGAGCGAGTTCGAGAGAGTATTGATAAACTGGTTTTTGATACGGGTAAAGAGAAAATTCGGGTCGCGTTTAAAACCGGGTATGCCTCACCTGACTTCAGCGAAGAAATTGAATTCAATGAATTGCTTGATCGTGCAGATGATGCTCTACAGCGAGCAGTTGCATCAACGACTGAACGTGTAGTTTTTTTTGATGATGCAACTGAAGCCGAAGAGCCAGTATTAGCTATTAGCGAGCAGGATATCGAACAGGCCTTTGCGCATATATTAGAGGGCAACTATTACCAGATTCCTGAGAAACACTTAACGACGATAGTTGACCGTTTGTCACCTTTTATGCAGTATGTTGATAATCAGATGGCAACAGAAACAACAGAAAACTCGGTAGAAAAAAATATTGCAGTTTGATCACTTAAAATTGCTCGGATAAATGTAAAAAATAAAATGTCGCAACATATAAAAACCATTTCTTCACACGAAGCCTGGAATCTCTGCCAGCAAGAATCGCGTACGCTACTGATCGATGTTCGCTCGAGTATGGAGTATCTATTCGTAGGTCACCCGAAAGGTGCGATACATATTCCATGGATCGATGAGCCGGACTGGGTGGTTAATGTTAACTTTGCAACCGAGGTCAGAAAGCTTGCATTAGGTGGTTTGAACGACTCCACCGATGATGTTTCTATTATTCTTATCTGCCGAAGTGGTAACCGTTCCGACGAAGCCGGTAAAGTGCTGGTGGAGTCAGGTATGGGTAATGTGTGCCATATCGACGAGGGTTTTGAGGGTAAGCTGGATGAGAATCATCATCGCAGTACGGTTGGGGGTTGGCGTTTTCATGGCTTGCCGTGGGAACAATGTTAGAAGGCTCAATGGATATTGTCCTACTAAGTGACATCCATGTCACGACCACGATTCTCTGTAAGTTACCACGCCGCCTTCCTGGCTCCTTGCGGAATACCATCCATCCATGGAGGCAACCGCACCGCCTCCCTGGCTCCTTGCGGAATACCATCCATCCATGGATATAAAAATGAAAAATGAAAAATTCACAAAAAAAGATGATGAGTGGAAGCGTCAGTTAACAGATGATGAGTATCGCATTACACGTGAAGCAGGGACGGAGCCGGCGTTTAGTGGTCAGTATTATAATAATAAAGAGCCTGGTATTTATCACTGTAAGTGTTGCGGTGAAGAGCTGTTTAATTCTACTGAAAAATATGATTCAGGTTCAGGCTGGCCGAGTTTTTATAAACCGAAAGATGCGATGGCTCTAGAGGAAATCAAAGATGCCAGCCATGGCATGATCCGAGTTGAAGTGCGTTGTCCGAAATGTGAAGCGCATCTTGGTCATGTATTTGAAGATGGACCGCAGCCGACGGGTTTGCGTTATTGCATTAATTCCGCATCGCTGGATTTTGAAGAAAAGGATTAGCAGCGAAGTAAGTTCTGCTTCCGACCAGAAATATTCACTCAAAGAAAAAGCAAAAAAATTGTCCACAGATAAACGCAGATAAAAACAAGATATAAATCTTTTGTATGGCGGGCACTGTCCGCCGTTTTATTCGTGTATATGCTGCATCCTGTCGGGCAGTGCCTGACCTACGTTATAAAATAATAAATTGTTTTTTATCTGCGTTCATTTGCGTTCATCTGTGGATAAAATTCTTTTAAGCCACTTCCAATGGTTGCTCAGTATCCTTATCGGAGCTGGGTTTCAACAAACATCGGGTAAATTAACAGCAGCTTCCACTGCAACAACCGCCAGGTTTTACCGCTTCAATCGTCGCTGACAAAACATAATCTTCCACGCCTCGTCCCGGTGCCCAGTCTTTTATAAAATCTTTTGAGTTATCTTTCGGCGCGATGTTTATTTCTGTGAAACCACGCTGCTCCAGAATATTCTTTAATTCTGAGATAAGTGAGGCGCCTGCCATACATCCTGCATATAAAGCCAGATCTTTTTTCATTTCTTCTGGTAGCTTAGTGCTGGCAACGACATCAGAGATAGCAAGTCGGCCACCGGGTTTTAAAACGCGAAATGCTTCACTGAATACCTGGTTTTTATCGGGTGAAAGATTAATAACACAATTGGAGATGATGACATCAACAGTGTCATTAGCGACCGGCATGTGTTCGATTTCACCGAGACGGAATTCGACTTGAGAGTATTTTCCCTTAACGGCATTATTACGTGCTTTGGAGATCATGGTTGGTGTCATATCGATACCGATGACATGCCCGCTATCACCGGTTTCTGCAGCAGCAAGAAAGCAGTCAAAACCACCGCCACTGCCCAGGTCGAGAATGGTCTCACCGGCTTTAATGCTGGCAATGGCACGAGGGTTGCCGCAGCCCAGTCCCATATCGGCTCCTTCTGGTACATTTTTTAGATCATCTTCACTGTAGCCTAAGCGGGTCGAAACTAGTGCATTGATTACCGCATCGTCGGTTACGCCACAACAGCTGGCACCTTCGCCGCAGCTACTGCCTTCGTTGCTGGCTTCTGCGACCTGAGAATAACTTTCTCGTACGTTTTGACGTATTTCGTCGGCCTGTTTCTGGTCTAGAGGTTGATTCATAATTTGACTCCAACAAAATTACTGGAAAAAATATTTTGTAATTGCTCCATTATTTCAGTATTAACCGAGCAAAATACTTGTTTTCCATCGCGCTTCATATTGATTAAACCGGCGCGATGAAGTTCTTTTAAATGATGTGACAAGGTTGACGCCGCAATATTGAGCTGTGAATCGAGTTCGCCGACGCAGCAGCTAAACGTATCGTCACTAGCGCATTCGCTGCCAGGTGTGCAGCAGCGTGTCAAAATATTGTATATCTTAAGACGATGGCTATTGGCCAGTGCCTTAAAGATATCAACAAGCTGATCAGCTTCGATAATTTTATAATTCGACATATTTCGAATTATAGTAGTGTAAAAAAAACGATGCAAGCTTTTTTTTGCAGTAGTATCATGTTTACAAGCTCACTATAAAGAAAAATCTGCGTAGTGCGAAGCATTTATATTAGTTTAGAGTCATTCATAAATATGTCACCACCATTAACAGAAGATCAGCGCCAGAAAATGGAGCAGCGACTGTATGAATTAAAGCAGGAGCATCGTGATATGGATGATGTGATCAACCGTCTGTTGTTGACCCCCGTAATCGAGGAGATGCAGCTTAAGCGTTTTAAAAAGCGAAAGCTTTTATTAAAAGATAACATCGCTAAATTAGAGAACGCCCTGCTTCCAGATATTCTTGCCTGAGCTGCTCTTCGACTGGTACGCTAACCTCAAAGATATAATTATTATCTATTTGTTTTCATCTACATATTATTAAAGTCTACATATTAAAGAAGGTTTTTTAGAGTGAAATTTTGTTCAGCTTGCGGCGAAAAGGTTAACCTCGTTATCCCGAAGGGAGATAACCGACAGCGTTTTGTATGTCAGAGCTGTGAAGTCATCCATTATGAAAACCCTAAGATTGTAACTGGCTGTATCGCTGAATGGCAGGATAAGATTTTGCTGTGCAGGCGTGCGATTGAGCCAAGATATGGTTTGTGGACTCTACCGGCAGGGTTTATGGAAAACGCAGAAACAAACCTGCAGGGTGCGGCCAGGGAAACAGAGGAAGAGGCTAATGCGCAGGTGGAGAACATGCAGCTATTTTGCATGTTTAGCATTCCACACATTAGTCAGGTCTATACCATGTATCGTGGAGACCTGGTGGCAGGTGAGGCCAGTCCGGGGATCGAGAGCCTGGAAGTGGCATTATTTGAAGAAAGCGAAATACCCTGGAATAAAATTGCATTTCATGTCATCGGCGAAACTCTGAAGCTGTATTATAAGGACAAAAATCAGGGCAAGTTTAGGGCACATTATGGTGACATTGTTAAACAGGCTGATGGATTATTTAGTGTAAATTATTTTTAAAATCGATCGTCCAACGCTGAGCATAAATAAATAACAGCCAAGCTGTTAAATATTTCCTGTTTGAATATTACCTTTAAAATTAATTTTATCTTTTGGTTTTAAGTTAAAGATCAGTTGATAAAATCTCAGTTCGTTTTCCAATGATTGTTTAATAGTTTCAGCCTTTCTAAAACCGTGCTGTTCACCTTCATAATACTGTACTGCAACAGGCAGGCCTTTTTTATCGAGTGCAGTAAACATTGTTTCGGCCTGTTGTTTGGGTACGACAGCGTCATCAATACCCTGAAAAAAAATTACCGGACAATTTAGTTGCTCGCTGTGATTGATAGGTGAGCGTTGTTGATAGAGGTCGATGGTTTCAGGATAAGGACCTATAAGCCTATCTAGGTAATGAGATTCAAACTTATGTGTATCACTGGCTAAAGTGGTGAGTTCTGAAATACCGTAATAACTTGCTCCGGCAGAAAACACCTGTTCGAAGGTGAGTGCTGCTAATACGGTGTAACCGCCGGCACTGCTGCCGCGAATAATTAACTGATCTTTGTTTGCTAATCCCTGGGCGACGGCATAAAGCGCCGCATCACAGCAATCTTCAACATCGACAACTCCCCAGTTTTTGTCGAGGCGTAATCGATAGTCACGACCATAACCTGTACTGCCGCTATAGTTAACATCCAGCAAGGCAAAACCACGAGAAGTCCAGAATTGTTTTTTAGGGTCAAGTGCTGGGCCGGACTGACCTGTTGGACCGCCGTGACAGATGACGATGAGTGGCGGTCGTTTATCCGGTTCCGTCTGATAGCTCGGGTTTGTTGGTGGATAATAAAACGCGAAAACGTTTTTATCGTGTCGGTTTGTGAATTTGATAGCTTGTGCGGTTGAATAATAATTATCAGCTACCGCTAGCTGGCAAGATGACTTAACAAGGGAGGTAGTTAATGAACCACGTTCTTGTCGTGCCAGTTGGGCAGATATAAGTTGCGGAAAACTATGGTTAGATGCTGCAATAAAACCGATGTTGTCACCATCGGCAGTAATCGAACTAAATTGTTGCCACTGTGTTGTCAGCTTGGTTAGCTTAGGTTTAGCAGAAAGTGAAAGTAGTGCAAGTATAGCCTGGCCATCGGATTGGTAACAACAGATAATGTCGTGTTGATTGACGAATGCATAAGTTGATTGTGCAAATACCCACTGCGGTAGGCCGAATTCTTTTTTACCTTGTGTCAGTTGTTCCGCGGCAGTGTTATTGCTGGTATGACGGTAAAGATGCCACCAGCCAGTATCATCTGAAATGTAATATAAGACATCGTCTACTGACCACTGTGGTTGAAATACAGAAACCTGGTCACTGCCCGCTACGCTTGTTTGGTTACATAATGAGCCATCGATGCTGATGTCAGCAAGCCAAAGCTGGTTGCTATCCCATGGCATGTTAGGGTGGTTCCATGTTTGCCAGCATAATTGAGAATCGGCATGGTTTAATCGAGGGCTGGCATAAAAGTCATTGCCTGATTCGAGGACTGAAATCTCTCCCGTACTAATGTCGATCTCAACGATATCGTTTGAGGTAGAGTCATCGACATGTGTCTCGCATATGGCGATAAGCCTTTGATGTTTTTTATCGTAGCTAAAATCCGCAAAGCGTTTGTGCTGGTTTTTGGTGATGCGTGAAATCGTTTTATTGTGTATCAGGTAGATATCCTGATCACTATCATTGATAAAAAAGATCTGGTCCTGGTGTACGCAGTAACAGCCGCCACCATATTCATGTACGCGTG
>CAWBXM010000002.1:0-19879 GCA_963792545.1 uncultured Gammaproteobacteria bacterium
ACCTAATAGGTGCCCCATAACAATAATTGGTAACAAACCCATGGTTACCGTCCACATGCCTAATGCTGCTTGAAAGATAATAATTCCAAGCAGGGCAAATGATAAAATTAACGGTTGCTGTTTTTTGCTGCGATTTATAAAACCAATGATAGCCAGACTGGCAACCACTAAGCCCAAACTGCCCGCAAAATAACGGTGAATCATCTCAGGCCAGGCCTTCGCTGCTTCTACTGGGGCATGTGGAAAAGCTTCTGTTGCAGCATCTAATTCATGCTGCTCGTCTGGCACAGTGAGAAAACCATAACAACCTGGCCAATCAGGGCAGCCTAAACCTGCATCGACCAGGCGTGTATACGCGCCGAGTAGCACGACCGTAAATGCCAATACAACAGCGAATAAACTTAATTTGTAACTCAAAGGACGCTTTATCGAGTTTAAATTATCCAATTTGTGAAACCTTTAATAATTTTTTTAGATCAGTAAGAATATCCTTATTAGATTGCTCCTGAGTAAAACGCATCATGATATTGCCAAGCGGGTCCATAATGTAGACTTCGTTGGTGGTGATGCCAGCGCCATCGTGAATGTTTTTCCCCAGCGCATCTACAATGAGTTTTTTTTCACCGTTGACATTCATGGCATTCGGGTGGGTCTGAGCAAGCAATGCAGTTAATTCCTTATCAGCGGGTTCGAGATGAATAAATATTCGTCTAAGGCGACTCTTATGCTTGCCTAGTGATTTATGGATCTGCCGGGTATCATATAACCGTGTAGCGCATAGTTTATCGCAGTCTTTTTTAAGATAAGAAATGATCGCCCACTTATGGATCAATTCTTTTTTAGCGATGACTACGTTTTCTTCATTTTTTAATTTGAAGTCAACTATCGATATGATCGGGTTTAAAATCTCGCCATGATTTGAGAATGACTTTACATCGACAAAAAAGAACATGATATAAGCCAGTATTACAGGCACAAGAAAAGACAGCACAACAAACCAGACGGTATAGGGGTTTTTTTTGTTGTTTGCTAGTGCATTATTAGATGGTCGATTTTCCGTGCTGGAAACAACCGGGTCATTATTGTTTGAATTAATGTCATTCATTTTTTAGATCATCTTTTTTAGTGTTTACTACAAAAAATATTATTAGCAGCGCAATGCTCATGGCAAACCATTGAAAAGCATAACCATTATTTTTTGCTGCATTTAAATTTAATACAGGAATATCGTATTCAAAACCACCTGTAGAGTCCTGGTCAAGCAATAGCACCATATCATACAGCGGATATCCAAGTAGGTGGCTTATCCTGTCCAGGTCAATATACTGTAAAACTACCGGCCAGCGTTCTGTTTGCTGAGAATCCTCAGCCAGTAGAATAGTGCGTGAGGGTGGTAGATCGAGCAAACCATGTATTAAGATTTTACCTTCAGGAGTCTTCAGATCAGGTAATTTCTGCCGTGATTCGCCAATACCAACAAAACCTCTGTAAACCAGTACCGCTTTTGAACCTGCTAATTTTACAGGAGTAAAAACACGATAACCAACACGTCCTCTAAGGGTTATATTGTCGAGCAAGAAACTATGTTGGGCATCATATTCGCCCGAAAAACTAATCGGCAGGTATCGCCGATCATCTTTAGATTCTGGTAATTCATCCATGCTTAGCGCGGATAAATTTTTACGTTGTTCGATTTTTTGTTGTAAAGTATCTTTATACTCTGCGCGACTTAATTGCCAGAAACCAAGTGACACCATGACATACAGGAATAATACAGTGACGGATGCGCTAAAGATGCCGGGGTTAAAATGATAAGGAGTTAATCGTAATGACAATAAGCGATATTGTCTAATGGCCTTAAAAATACTCACTCGATACACTCAAATGAAACTAACTGTACAAAAATACAAATTACAAATGAATAATCAGGACAACCTATGATCTTCAAAATTGTTATTCTCGGCTTATTAGTTGTGGTACTTATCAGTCTCGGGTCTGCGCTTGCGGCAATGACAAAAGGTGACAAATCTGACAAGATGATGAAGGCATTAACCTGGCGAATCGGCTTATCAGTATTGATTTTTATCCTGCTCTTAATAGGACAGGCCACAGGATTGATTACACCCCATGGCCTGACTTAAAAAACATCGCGGACTGCTTTTATTTACAGCGTGTTGCGCGATTTTACCTGACCTTACAGCCAGTAAACAAATATATACAGACCTAACCAGACAACATCTACAAAGTGCCAGTACCAGGCAACGGCTTCAAATGCGAAATGCTTTTCTGCTGAAAAATGTCCTTTGATTGAACGTATCAGTATGATAAACAGCATGGTCGTGCCCATGGTTACGTGGAATCCGTGAAAACCCGTCAACATGAAGAAGGTACTACCGTAAATACCTGATCCCATGGTCAACCCTAATTCAGTATAAGCATGGATATATTCTTCTGCTTGCAATACAAGGAAAATACAGCCTAATAGTACGGTAGCCGCCAACCATAAAATCAGAGGTTTTCTGTGCCCGGCGCGTAGTGCGTGATGCGCAAAAGTAACAGTTACTGATGAGGTTAGCAGTATTCCAGTATTCCAGGCAGGTAAACCACTGGCAGGAATAACTTCTTTAGGACCGGGAAACTGGGCATTGTCAGGGTTGGTCATCACTGGCCAAACCGCATCAAACGCAGGCCATAATAACTCATGTGTCATTGCATTGTTGCCAGCACCGCCTAACCATTGAACAGCGATAGTACGAGCGTAGAACAGTGCGCCAAAGAAAGCGGCGAAGAACATCACTTCGGAGAAGATGAACCACAACATGCCAATGCGGAAGGATTTATCCACCTGTGGATTATAGCTGTCAGCCAATGATTCTTTGATAACAGCGCCAAACCATCCGAAAAACAGATAAGCGATCATTAAGAAACCAACAGGTAGTATCAAATTGATCGACCCTGCATGGATTGAGGTAACTGCACCGATAACTGTGGTTACTAGTGCAATAGTACCAACAACTGGCCACTTGCTAGGCTCGGGGATGAAATATACATCATTGTTTGTGGTTGATGACATAGTTTTATTTCCTGATATTTTTAATGTTGTGTCAAAGGTGTGCTCAGAGCAGGGAAATATTAGATTCCTTTAGCCAGCAAAGCGTCCTCTGATCCTGGTTTTATAAAAAATGTGTATGACAATGTTATTTCATTTATGTCTTCATCAATAGAAGGATCAATAATAAATACTACTGGCATCTCTTTTTCTTCACCTGCTTTAAGTATCTGCTCAGTAAAGCAGAAACATTCTGTCTTCTTAAAGTAGGAGGCGGCTAGTCCGGGTGCAACACTCGGGATAGCTTGCCCAATCATATCTTTACCGGTTTTGTTCTTTACAAAAAATGAAACTTTTGTTGCTTTGCCAGGGTGCACTGTTACCTGATCCTGTAACGGTTTAAATTCCCATGGCATGTCTTCATTCAAGTTTGTTATGAACTCTACCTTGATATTCCGTTTATTATCCACCTGCATAATACTGCCGGAATAAGCCTCGCCATCTGTTTTACCATTTAGTCCCGTTAATGAACAAAAAGTGTCATATAGCGGAACCAGCGCAAAACCAAAGCCAAACATAGCAACGACAACAAACAATAAATTACGTATAACTTTTTTATTGCCTCCGTTTTTATTCGAATCAGTTGTCATAAACTTATTACTTTATCTGTTGGAGCGAAAAGAGATTCGCTCCAACAAATCTATTTACTTCACAGTCGGTGGTGTTGTAAAGCTATGGAACGGAGCAGGGGATGGTAATGTCCACTCCAGACCTTCAGCGCCTTCCCAAACCTGTGAAGTTGCTTTCACTGTACTCTTACCACGGATTGTTTTGACAATGTTGTACAACAAGATCAACTGAGAGAAACCGAATACAAATGCACCGATAGAGGCTATTTGGTTAAATTCAGTAAACTGCATGTTGTAATCAGGAATACGACGTGGCATGCCAGCTAAACCTAAGAAGTGCATTGGGAAGAACAGCACGTTCATGGAGATGGTTGATAACCAGAAGTGCCATTTACCTAGACCTTCATCATACATATTACCGGTCCATTTAGGTAACCAGAAGTACACCGCAGCAAAGATACCAAACAGCGCACCAGAAACCAGTACATAGTGGAAATGAGCTACCACAAAATACGTATCCTGATACTGGAAGTCAGCAGGAACGATACTCAACATCAAACCCGTAAAACCACCGATGGTGAACAGGAAGATGAAAGCTATCGAAAACAGCATAGGTGTTTCAAAGCTCAAAGAGCCTCTCCACATTGTGCTGACCCAGTTAAATACTTTCACACCGGTCGGTACAGCGATCAGCATGGTTGCATACATAAAGAATAATTCAGCAGCTACCGGCATACCTGTTGTAAACATATGGTGAGCCCATACGATGAATGACAGGAATGCAATAGAAGAGGTCGCATAAACCATTGAGCTGTAACCAAAGATCTTCTTACGTGAGAATGTAGGAACGATCTGAGAGATGATGCCGAAAGAAGGCAGAATCATAATATATACTTCAGGATGACCAAAGAACCAGAATACATGCTGGAACAATACAGGGTCACCGCCGCCAGCAGCATCGAAGAAGCTGGTACCGAAATGACGGTCAGTCAACATCATAGTCACAACGCCAGCAAGTACAGGCATAACAGCAATCAGTAAGTACGCTGTAATGAACCATGTCCATACGAAAATAGGCATCTTCATGTAGGTCATGCCTGGTGCACGCATATTGATGATGGTAGCGATAATGTTGATCGCACCCATGATCGATGAGATACCCATCAGATGTACAGAGAAGATGAAGAAGTCAGTACTTGGAGGACCATAAGTCGTAGACAGTGGTGCATAGAATGTCCAGCCAAAATTCGGCGCAGATCCCATACCCATCAGACTCATGATCAAGCTGGCGATCAACAGACCGAAAGCACCCGGTAGCAACCAGAAGCTCCAGTTATTCATACGTGGCAGTGCCATGTCCGGTGCACCGATCATCAGTGGCACCATCCAGTTAGCCAGGCCAACGAAAGCTGGCATGATTACCCCGAACACCATGATGAGACCATGCAGGGTAGTCAGCTGATTGAACATCTCTGGCTCTACAAATTGCAGGCCTGGTTGAAATAGCTCGGCACGGATAACCAGTGCCAGCGTACCACCAATAAATAACATGGTGAAACTGAACCACAGGTACATGGTACCGATGTCTTTATGGTTTGTACTAAATAACCAACGGCCTATTCCGGTTGGTTTGTGATCATGGTGATCATGATGTTCTTCGATAACAGCGCTCATAGTTGCCCCTTGTATCTATATAAGTATCTTATATTATTCGATATGTTGAATAAAATTATTAATGTTAAATATAACGATTATTAACGTGTTGTTTTACCTGGCCGCCTTTATGTCAGCAGGCTGTACAACATCACCGGTATCATTACCCCAGGCATTTCGCTCGTAGGTGATGATAGCAGCAAGATCGGCGTCATTTAATTGCGCGCCAAATGCCGACATCGCCGTACCCGGTACGCCATTTATAACCATGTCCAGGTGTTTGCTTATATCACCCGTCGCGATCGCGCTGCCTTTGAGGGCAGGGAATACACCGTCAATACCTGCACCATTAGCTTGATGACAGCCTGCACAAGCTGTTTGATAGACCGTTTTGCCATGGTCCATTAATTCATCTTTGGTCCATGTTTTATTAGAGCTAGCAACTGCAGCAGCTGCAGATTCTTTTTTACTCGCAACCCATGTAGCATAATCTTCTTCAGATTTAACTTCTACAACAATTGGCATGAAGCCATGTCCTGTACCACATAATTCGGCACATTGACCACGGTAGATGCCAATTTTATCGGTTTTAAACCAGCTCTCATTGATATAGCCAGGAATCGCATCCTTTTTAACACCGAATGCAGGCACCCACCAGGAGTGAATTACATCATTTGCAGTAAATAATAAACGGATCTTTTTATTTGCAGGAACAACCATTACATTATCTACTTCTAGAAGATAATTTTTGTTTTTTGTTGCTTTATTTTCTATTGCTTCAATGGGTGTAGACAGGTTACTAAAGAAGCTAATGTCCTCGGCCAAATAGTCGTACTGCCATTTCCATTGGTAGCCAGTTACTTTGATAGACATATCTGAATTTGACACATCTTCCATAGCAAGTAATACCTTAGTCGCTGGTACAGCCATGAAACCAAGAATGATAAATGGCACAATCGTCCAAACGATTTCAACGGTTAAATTATCATCAAATTTAGCTGCTTCAACATCACGTGATTTACGGTGCATGATGATTGAATAAATCATTGCGCCAAATACGACGATACCGATAACAACACAAATCCACATAACCAAAGTGTGTATTTCATACGCACCCTGACTAAATGATGTGACACCTGGACGAAGATTCAGCTGGTACTCAGCCCAGGACTGCATGCTAACAAGCATAAGTCCTATAAAGCTGGCAACACGGATTGCTGCACTCATGTTTTCTCCTGACTAGTTTTTATAGTAGTTTTGAATTCTTTATTATTAGCTTGTGAGTTAAACATTGGTTTATGCGATAAAGATTTTACACACAAGTCGGCGCGTATCCTACGGTTATTAGTTTTTTTATTCAAGTGTCAGCGCCGAATAAATGTGTTATTTCACACACTTATTTTATAAATAAGTATTTAACAAGCACTATATAATCAAAAGCTTATGAAGGTAAATTTTGTCAGTGTCAAGAATGGCAGAGATATGTCAGTTTTTCGGATAGCTATTGGCCTTTGCTTGAAACGGTCTAACAGTAGGACTTTCGTGAAAACATTAACCTGGCTTAATACGCTATTTAACATAATATACATTATGCGGAATCAATACCTGTATTAAGTCAGTTAGTATTGTGAAGTTAAATGCTGAATGATGTTTTCGGCCAGGCCATTTCCTTCTGATACACGTCTTCCGATTTCTTCCATTGAAATGATGTCATGTTTTTGTGTTGCATCATATTCATCCATCGGCTTAGCGCCTGCTGCCCAGTTTACAACTAGCGACAGGTTTGCATAGCGCAGCTCCAGCTCACGCGCCAATGACGCTTCCGGCATTGCTGTCATACCAACGATGTCGCAGCCGTCACGTCGCATGCGTTTGATTTCTGCGATTGTTTCAAGCCTGGGCCCCTGAGTTGCGCCATAAGTGGCTCGTGGTTCAAAGTTGCAACTCTCATGAGTTAAAGATTGCGCCAATCTGTTGCTAAGTGTTTCATCAAACGGATAACTAAAATCTATATGATTAACGGCTTTGTCGTTAGTGTCACTGTAGGTCTGATTACGGCTATGTGTGTAATCAATTATCTGATCTGATATGACCCATTTCATCGGTGACATTTTTTCGGTAATACCACCGACAGCCATCACTGCGAGTATATCGGTAACATCAAGAAGCTTCAGTGCGAACATGTTCGCTTTATAGTTGATCTGATGAGGCGCGATGTGGTGAGAGCTTCCATGCCGGTTAAAATAAACAACTTCTACGCCATTTATTATTCCGGTCGTGAAATTATCCGATGCTGAACCAAACGGCGTACTAATCTGTTCTGTGTTTTGATGCGAAAACCCATTGATACCTTTGAGTAAGCTGCCGCCAATTATTGCCAGTTTCATGACTTATTACCATCTTCGCTTATTATTCGTGGCTTATATTTTATATATTGCATCTAACTGGCGATACTGACCGTTGTAGTCCATGCCAAAACCAAAGACGTAGTTATCATCAACCGTAAGCGCAATATTATCAGTTAGTGCCTGATCCAGGCATTCATGTACAACACAACGTTCATGGTTTTTCTTAACCAATACGGCGGATAGTACTTCTTTCGCGCCCTGAGACTGGCAGTATTGAATGATAGACTGCAAGGTATGGCCTTCATCAAGAATATCGTCAAGAATTAATATCGTGCGTTCTTTCAATGTGCTGGCGGGATAGGCTTTCCATGTCATATCACCTCCCGAGGTTTTATTATTGTAACGGGTGGCATGAATATAATCGATATCTAGCATGCACTGTAATTTCGGAATGATGTGACCGGCGAAAATCAAACCACCTTGCATCACGGTCAATACGATCGGATTTTTATGTTCTAATTTTTTATTGAGCTTTGCAGCAAGTTCATCCAGTGCGCTAATGATAGTCGCATTATCATAGACCAGCTGGCAGCCGGGCGGTAGATGGGAGACGGTCATTTATTTTTTCAGTAGGTAAAGGTAACAGTGTTTTCGTCCATGGCTTCGCCGATAACATAAGCGGCTCCGACTTTTTCTTCGATTTCAGCAATCAGGTCCTCTCCTGCCATTTTCAGAGAGGTATTACAGGCTTTAAAGCAAACCCCTGCCTGATGTGCTTCTTTAATAATATCGTATAAAGTACGATGCGAATCATCAATATTGATCTCCGTCTTTTCAGCATTACCAGCTATCGCCAACTGCCCTGAAATACCAGTAAACACAACTTCAACATCATGGGATAGTGCCGCAGCAATCGTTGCCTGAAACAAAGGTGCATAACAGCCTTCTGGTTTCGACGGATCAGAGTTCGACATAATAATTAACAGTTTTTTCTTATTCATAGCATTTTTCACTTTTGTCTAAATAGATGTAAATAATACGATTCCAAGGATGGAATCGATAGAGTCGAGTCTGGAACAAAGACCAAGAGCAATTCATGGAGCAGTTGCCTAGAACACTTTTTCGTTTTTCACTGTATTTATTAGAGGTCCATTTCCAGTTCAGGCGAGTCATTCAGTGCAGTAATCTGCATAGAGACCTGTTGCCAATGTTCATCCTGCTTTAGCTCTGCCCAGCTGATTTCGTGTTCACCATGCATTCGAATCAATCGAAGTTGTGATATGGGGTTGGTATAACCTTTTATGTATTCAGCAGCTTCTATCGCTCCTTGCAGGTGATTACATATCAGAGCCATATCACAGCCGGCTTTTAGTGCTGCATCGGCCCGCTCGCCGAAACCGCCGACAATACCTGCAGCTTCCATCGATAGATCATCGCTGAAGATTACGCCATTAAAACCAAAGCGCTGGCGTAATATTTTCTCAAGCCAGAACGATGAATAACCGGCTGGTTTGTCATCCACTTTGTCGTAGATAACGTGTGCCGGCATGATGGCGGCCAGTTTATTTTCTATCATACTTTCAAATGGAACGATATCACTATGCAGTAGTTCCTCAAGGTTACGGTGGTCAACTGGCATGGCAACATGAGAATCTTCCACCACACCACCATGACCTGGAAAGTGCTTTCCGACAGCCTGCATACCTGCTTTGTTCATGCCATGCATAAAAGCGTAGGCCAAGGTAGCTACAGTCGCCGGTTTACTATGGAATGCTCGATCGCCGATAACACCACTTAAACCATGCGCCAGATCCAGTACCGGGGCAAAACTAAAATCAATGCCGCAGGCTCTCAGCTCTATCGCCATTAACCAGCCGGCATTTTCCGCCAGCTGCCGACTTTTCTCTATATTATTTTTTGCTGTTTTGGCGTATACGGCGGCTGCTGGTATACGGCTGAAGCTCTCATGAAAACGCTGCACGCGCCCACCTTCGTGATCTACGGCAACAAGTAATCTTGGTGATCTAAAACTATGAATCTCTTCTACCAGCGCCGTTATCTGTTCAACAGATTCAAAGTTACGTGTAAACAATATCACACCACCGACTTCTGGCTTCAGTAATAGATCTTTTTCGATTTCGCTAATGGCTGTCCCTTCGAGATCAACCATTAATGGACCAAGTGTCATATTATAGTGCCTGATATTCTACTTAATAAACTAAAATCCATTCACGACATTGTGAATGTACTAATCATAATCAATCACACTGTATCATGCAAAACTGCATGATCTGCGGGATGTACCGCTCCAGGTTAGTAAAAGAGTGATCACCACCCTGCTCTACAATGCAATGGCTGTTTTTATACTTTAATTCTGCTTCGCGATAATCCAGTGTTTCATCACCGGTTTGTAATAATACGAAATAACGTTCCGCATCGGTAACTTCTTCCACGTACATATCTTTTAGTTGCTGTATATGAGATTCGTCAAACTCCCAACAACCTTCGTCAAAATAAAACTTATTTTTACCGAGATATGGCATGAGTGTTTCAAAGGGTTTGACAGACGGATTAATAAGTACTACAGGTCCTGAATATTTTTCAGCCAGGTATGTTGCATAGTAACCACCCAGCGAGCTACCGACGAAACTCAGTGACGATTCCTTTAACGTGTCTTCGACCAGATGCTCAAGAAATATTCTTGCCTGTTCTGGAACAGCAGGTATTTGAGGGCAGATCAACTGCTGTAAGCAGTTATTTTCAGCCATGTACTGGCTAACAAGCAGCGCTTTGTGGGATTGTGGCGAGCTATTGAAACCGTGCAGGTAAAGTAATTTATGTTTTTTTGACATAATAAAAAACCCTGAAAAACAGTGTCTTACAGGGTTTCTTTAAAAGTTTTTGGTAGCTATGATTAGTTTGATGTCATATCTTTCAACGCTTTCAAAGGTAGTACCTTTACGACCTTACGTGCTGGTTTAGCAGCGACATCCATGAATTCACCAGGGCGAAATGGGTTAGGGACATTCTTTCTGGCTTTGGTTGCAGGTTTTTTGGTTACCTTGATCTTGAGTAATCCAGGCACTTTAAATTCACCTGCGCCACGAGATTTAACATGACCTTCAATAACGTCATACAGTGAATCAAAAACCTTAGCTATATCTTTACGAACCAAACCTGTGTCCTCTGAGATATGTGCGAACAATGCTGACTTGGTATAAGCATCTTTGATTGCTTTGATATTCTTTGCTGGTGCTGCTGCTTTTTTTACAACTTTCTTTTTAGTTACTTTCTTTTTTGCGATAGCCATTAGTGGTGTGCCCTTTGATGATTGCTGTTTATTATGAAAAAATGTTTTTTGTTAGATATTTTTTGTTAGACATCAGTCTAATTTTAAACTCTGCCTGTTGTTCTCAAATATCAATTATTCATCATTTGTCTGTCATTCTCACATGCGATGAATTACACATGAAAACTGTGTTGATGTTTTATAACTTAAATCAAACAAAGTAAATAGTTTTTTTAAAAAAAGTTCATTTTTTACTACAAATACAGTAATAAATGCATTTTTGAACGATTAAGCCATGCTTTTGTATAACATTACGACAGCCTGTACTGCTATACCTTCTTCTCTTCCAGTGAAGCCTAATTTTTCAGTAGTGGTCGCTTTAATATTTATCTGAGAAGTTTCAATGTTTAAAACACCTGCCAGTCTTTGTAACATTGCAGGGATGTGGGGAGATATTTTTGGTGATTGTGCAATGATAGTTAGATCGATGTTTACGACAGCATAGTTGTTACTGGATAAAAGTTGATTCGTTTCATCAAGTAAAATAGTACTGTCGATATCTTTATATTTATCGTCAGTGTCTGGAAAATGTTGCCCTATATCACCTGCCGCGATGGCACCGAGCAAAGCATCACATAAAGCATGAATTAAAACATCACCATCGGAGTGTGCGATGAAAGCAGAGTGATGAGGAATTTTTATACCACCAAGAACGATAAAATCACCCTCACCAAAACGGTGCACATCATAACCATGACCTATTCGATAAGGAGGGAGTCCGCCTGTATTTTTTTGATTATTGCTCATCAATGCGTTCCATGAATTATGCCTGAGATTGCATGTATAGACTGGCCAGCCGCAGATCGTCAGGACGAGTAATTTTTATATTATCTTCATGGCCTGCGACCAAAATCGGTGAAAAACCTGCCAGTTCCATGGCAGACGATTCATCAGTGATGTTCAATTGTTTGCTCTGTGCTGCTTCTAGCGCCTGTTTAAGGCTTATAGCGGGGAAATACTGAGGTGTTAAGGCATGCCATAAGTTTTCACGTTCAACCGTGCTGGCAACAGATGGCGGCTGGCTATCAGAATGCTGACGTTTCATTGTGTCTCGCACCGGTATCGCAAGCAATCCACCATTAGGGTCCTGTGCTACTTCAGAGACTATTTTATCGATGTCCTGCTGACGGATACAGGCGCGTACGGCATCGTGAACTAGTACCCAGTCTGTTTTTTCATCAAATGACGGCTGACTAAATAATTCATTAATGGCGTTCAATACAGAGTCGGCACGTTCTTTTCCACCAGCTGCCTGCAGCACAGTTTTTTGAGAATTCACTTTAATGTCAGGCCAATAAGTATCATCCGACTGTAAAGCGACAACCAGGCCGGTTATATTTTTATTCTGAAGTAATCTATTAACGGTGTGTTCTAGCACCGTTCTACCGTCGTTCAAAGGCAGGTATTGCTTTGGTATGGCAGACTGCATGCGTTTGCCTATTCCTGCTGCAGGAACGATCGCCCAGATCGCGTTCATCCTGTTTTTCCGCAAGATAACGCAGCCAGGCGCAGATACAAGATTTGTTTTGTTTTTAACATCTGCGTTTATTTGCGTTCATCTGTGGACTCAGAAAAGTTTTTATCTGCGGAAGCATCATTTTTATCCGGCTCGATCACCTGGTAGTAAATTTCACCTTCTTTGATCATGCCCATTTCGCTGCGCGCACGTTCCTCGATAGCATCGAGACCTTTTTTAAGATCTTTCACTTCTGCATCCAATGAAGAATTACGCTCCTGTAATTTATCTACTTCGCTTTTTACCTGTTCAAGTTCCTGCTGTAGTTGCAGAACTTCAGGTATGCCACCATCCTGTAACCAGATTTTATATTGCATCCAGATCAATAAAACAAATAATACAAAAGCAATTTTTTTCACTAATGACAGAGCCGATTTCAGTGTCGATTAACAATCACAGTGAATGTGAAGTAATCTAATCCAGGTATTTAAACGCAGATTTGCCGGCATAAACAGCAGCACTACCTAGGGCTTCTTCGATACGCAGCAACTGGTTGTATTTTGCGATACGGTCAGAACGTGAGAGTGATCCAGTTTTAATCTGACCCGCATTAGTAGCCACACATAGATCCGCAATGGTGCTATCTTCTGTCTCACCAGAACGATGTGAGATAACAGCTGTGTAACCTGCATCATGTGCCATCTTAATTGCGTTAAGTGTCTCTGTTAATGTGCCGATCTGGTTAAATTTGATCAGGATTGAATTAGCAATATTCTTTTCGATGCCTTCTTTCAATATAGCCGTATTAGTAACAAAAAGGTCGTCGCCTACCAGCTGAACTTTGTCACCCATCTGTTTTGTCATATAAGCCCAGCCTTCCCAGTCAGCTTCATCAAGTCCATCTTCAACACTGATAATCGGGTATTGATCACACCAGCCTTTCAGGTAGTCAGTAAATTCATGGGAGTTAAAGCTTTTGCCTTCAGAACCCAGGGTATAAATGCCGTTGCCATTATCTGAGCGCGTATAAAATTCTGAGCTAGCTGCATCCAGTCCAAGATAAATATCTTTGCCCGCGGTAAAACCCGCTTTACCGATAGCTTCAAGTATCACTTCGATTGCTTCTTCGTTAGAAGTCAGGTTGGGTGCGAAACCACCTTCGTCACCCACTGTCGTGGTCATTCCGCGGCCACTTAACACTGAACGCAAGGTGTGAAAAACTTCAGCGCCATAACGCAGTGCCTCTTTAAAACTTGGTGCACCAACAGGTAAAATCATGAATTCCTGCAGGTCGACACTGTTATCAGCATGCTCACCGCCATTGATAATATTCATCATCGGAACAGGCATGGTGTAGTTGCCATTACCGAGATGAACATACAATGCTTCTTTGTTTTCATTCGCAGCTGCGTGCGCTGCTGCTAGTGAAACCGCTAAGATAGCATTGGCACCCAGGCGTTTTTTGGTTGCTGTGCCGTCCAGCTCTATCATCTTGTTGTCTAGTGAGGTCTGATCCTGTCCTTCCAGACCGACGAGTGCCTTGCTGATTTCGCCATTAACGTTGGCAACAGCCTTGCTGACACCTTTACCCATATAACGGGATTTATCGCCGTCACGTAATTCCAGTGCTTCACGAGCACCTGTCGATGCACCTGATGGAACAGCTGCACGGCCAAAAGCGCCACTTTCCAGTGTTATTTCAGCTTCAAGGGTTGGGTTTCCGCGTGAATCTAATATTTCACGTGCATGTATTTTTGTAATGTTAGACATTTTTCCTTAACCTAAATAATATTTAAAATTCTTCTGATTGCTGGCTATTTGTTTGTAAACTATTTATGTTGCAGGGTAGATTGCTCAAGCAATAGCTTCAGCCGCTTCGACGGTTTTATTTTGGTGAACAAGTGCCGCCTTTATAAAATCGGTAAACAGTGGATGACCCTTTCGCGGCGTCGAGGTAAATTCAGGATGAAACTGACAACCAAGAAACCAGGGGTGAGCCAAAGGACCATTTTGCGGCAGCTCGATCATCTCTATCAAGTTTCCATCACTGGACTTACCGCCTATCACCAGACCTGCATCGGTTAACTGCTGTAGGTAATGATTATTGAATTCATAGCGATGACGATGGCGCTCTACGATAATCGATGTGCCATAAGCTGAACGCGCCAGTGTATTATCCAGTAATTGACAAGTCTGACCACCGAGACGCATGGTGCCACCCAGGTCAGAGTTGCTATCTCGTTTTTCAATAAGGCCATCTTCTGCCTGCCATTCGGTAATCAATGCGATGACTGGATGTGTGGTGGTATCACTGAACTCACTGCTGTGTGCATCAACGAGACCAGCAACATTGCGTGCGAATTCGATCACTGCCAGTTGCATACCCAGGCAGATACCGAGGTAGGGAATCTTGTTTTCACGTGCATATCGTATGGCCGCAATTTTACCTTCGATGCCACGGTCGCCAAATCCGCCAGGCACTAAAATCGCATCCATATCTTTCAGCGAAGACATATCCCCCGCTTCAAGTACTACCGAATCGATATAACTAATTTTTACTTTAGCATTGTTATGAATGCCCGCATGTGACAATGATTCATTAAGCGATTTATACGACTCTGTCAGCTCAACATATTTACCGACCATACCCACGGTGACCTCGTGAGCCGGGCTTGCCATTACATCAACGACTTTTTTCCAGTCAGACAGGTCAGTGGGTTTAACCTCAAGCTGCATGCGTTCTACGATAATGTCATCGACACCCTGATCATGCATCCACTGTGGAAGTTTATAGATATTGTCCAGATCCATCGCAGATATAACAGCTTTTGCCGGTACATTGGTAAACAGGGCAATCTTTCGGCGTTCTTCTTCGCCGAGTAGGCGCTCTGAACGACAGAGCAATAGATCCGGCTGGATACCAATCGAACGCAGTTCTTTCACTGAGTGCTGTGTGGGTTTGGTTTTAACTTCACCCGCGGTGGCGATATAAGGCACCAGCGTCAGATGCATAAATATTACATGCTCTCTACCAAGCTCTACACCCATCTGCCGGATAGCTTCCATAAACGGTAATGACTCGATATCGCCTACCGTACCACCGATCTCTACCATCACGATGTCGGCATTGCCAGCACCCAGTTTGATGCGTCTTTTGATTTCATCGGTAATATGCGGGATAACCTGAACCGTGCCACCAAGATATTCGCCACGGCGTTCCTTGCGGATGACACTCTCGTAAACTTTACCGGTAGTGAAGTTGCTGGTTTTACTAGTGGGTGTGCTGACGAAACGCTCGTAATGCCCCAAATCCAGATCAGTTTCTGCGCCGTCTTCAGTAACAAAAACCTCGCCATGCTGGAATGGGCTCATGGTTCCAGGGTCTACATTGATGTATGGATCAAGTTTCATCATCTGAACCTTAAGACCGCGACTTTCAAGGATGGCACCAATAGCAGCCGATGCCAGACCTTTGCCCAATGAAGAAACAACACCACCGGTAACAAAAATATATCGCGTCATGAATAACAAATCCTGGCTACTATAATAAGGCTAATGAATAAAAAACGAGAAGAAGAAAGTGAAAGCTCCGAACCTGGAAACATGTTACTGGATTCATGCCTACATTCACTGCATCTGTTCGGGCGCTAATTGTATCAAAATTAAGCGCATAGCAACAACGAAAACCCTGTTTTTTTCTATATAATCAGCAAACAAATTTTATTAGTCGGTTGCATTCTGCATATTATGTCATTAAGTCAACGTTACAAAGACGCATTAAAACAACCTGATATGGTGAATGACGCTGTTCAGGAAAAGGCCATCATAAAACTCGAAGCGCTAAGCCAGCGTTTATCTGATAAAAAAAATCATCCCCTACGCGAGCTAATCACCAGGTTTTCACCATTCAAAAGCCATCAGGTTCAAGCTATTGAAGGACTTTATCTCTGGGGTGGTGTCGGTCGAGGAAAAACCTGGCTGATGAACCTGTTTTATGAGCAGCTAGACATCGAACAGAAAAAACGTATTCATTTTCACCATTTCATGCTGGATATACACGCAAAACTTTCCAGCCTGAGTGCGCAGAATAATGTAAAACAAAAAAATCCATTGCAGCACATCGCCCTGCAACTGGCGAAAGAATATAAAGTCCTGTGTATCGATGAGTTCATCGTTACCAATATTACCGATGCAATGATCCTTAGCGAACTACTGCATGCATTGTTTAAATACCGCGTCTGCCTGGTCGCTACATCTAATCGTGTGCCGAATAACCTGTATCTAAACGGCCTGCAAAGGGAACGTTTTTTACCCGCCATTGAACTGATAAAAAATCATACCGATGTGTTTCACCTGGATAATGGTATCGACCATCGCGCCTCTTTACTGGAACATAATAATATTTACTATTCACCCGTCAGTGAAGGCGTCGATCAAAAGATCTGCTTACAAATTCAGGAGCTGGCGATTAGTCCGTTAACCGAAAACAAGGTACTTAACATACAGAACCGTGAGATAAAGACCCTAAGTGCCAGTGATGAAGTTGTCTGGTTTGAGTTCGAGGCCATCTGTGCAACACCTCGTGCCGCTCAGGATTACATCGAACTGGCGCAGAAATTTAACACCGTCGTTGTCAGTAATATTCCAGTAATGGACGAATACAGTGATGATATGGCCCGACGTTTTATCTATTTGATCGATGAATTATATAACAGGAACGTAAAACTCGTCGCCAGCGCCCAGGCCGAGCCAGAAGACCTGTATACCGGGAATATGCTAGAATTCGCCTTCCATCGGACCAGCAGTCGCCTAATCGAAATGCGTTCACATCACTATTTAAGCCAGCCACATAGGCCCTTCTAATGAACACTGATCTCTCTCAAAAAGTAATGGATAAAATTGAAGCGATTTGCACACAGGGTTGCACCCAGGTAAATCAGGTTATACGGCAAGATGCAGTAAGTGATGAAAACGAAGAATTTTCTGGTTTCTCAGAAAGTGAGAAAGCACAGGTTCTCGAAGAGTTAAAAAAGATCATGTCTGTTTATGACGATAATGATTGCTAGTTATTAACCGCGTTGCACTCAACCAGGCTCGACAGTATTTTCTTCCGTAGTCTCTCTAATCACCATCTCGGGTGTTTCAAAACTCAGTGGGCCTAAGGTTCCGCTACGGATCTCGTGTATAAGAATTTCAGAGACACGCTGGATATCGATAATTCCGCCAGCACGCATACAGCCCCGGCTCTTACCGATAGCTTCAAGCAACTGCATGCCAGTTTCAGGTAGTTGTTTTAATTTGTAACGATCGGTAACACGTTCACCATAAGCATCGATCAAAAAGTCTGCAGCGAACATGGCGATGTCTTCAAAATCTATCGCTGTATTTTTGATGGCTCCGGTCACTGCCAACCGGTAACTGCTGTTTGCGTTTTCAATTTTTGGCCACAGGATACCAGGGGTATCGTATAGCGCGATATTTCCCTCGAGAAGAATACGATGCTGTGCGGTTGAAACCATTTTTGTCACTGCCGGCTCATCACCGACTTTAGCCAGCGTTTTACCGGCCAGCGTATTGATCAAGGTTGATTTTCCCACATTGGGGATACCCATAATCATCACACGGATCGGTTTAACGGCGGTACCACGTTCAGGAAGAAGTTTGCGACACAGGTTAGGTAAGCTTTTTGTTTTTGATTTATCCAGTACGGATAGTGCCTGTGCTTTGACGCCCTGCTCTTTTTCAAAGTGCTGCAACCACAACCTGGAAATTTCCGGGTCGGCCAGATCACTCTTGTTTAATATTTTGATGCAGGGCCGGTGCTGACGTAACTCCGCGACCATCGGGTTTTCACTACTGAACGGGATACGCGCATCCATCACTTCGATCACCAGGTCGACATTAGGCATCGATTCTTTGATGATGCGGCGGGCTTTGTTCATATGCCCTGGATACCACTGGACTGCCATAATTAGGTGTTAGGTCGTGAAAGGAGAAAGAAGTTTATCCTATCCACAGATGAACGCAAATGAAGGCGGATAAACGCAGATGTAAAACACAACACTTTTAGTTATGTTGTTATATGAGAGAATGTAGTTAAAACACCGATAGGCCAAGTCTAATTATCATATGGTATAACAAATGAAAACCTATAATTTTCCTTATCTGGCTGCTGCACTTGGCCTGTTTCTTTTATTGGTAATAAACAGAGGCAACCAGCTCAGTAGTGATGGCATCACTGCCTTGCCGCTATTAACATTACTGATTATAAATGAGTGTGCTTTTTTTCTGTCTATCGCAGGTGTCGTTATCGGAATCAAGCAGATCAGTTCAGGTGCACAGAAATTTGATTTAATGTCGACTTACACCATAGTTACCATCTTATGTGGGTTGCTCACCATCATATTTGCATTGCTAGGCATCAAGCTGTGGCCATTGTAGCCAGATGTCAGGTTGATGTGCGAAAAATCCAATCCTTTTTTGATAGATAAAAAATCAAATGTTTTCCGCAAATGAACTCAAATACAAACAATATTTGTTAGCGACTGTCATTCAGGTCGTAATGCGGTAAAAAGGATAGATCTTATGTTTGGTGCAAGTCTAACTGTCTGGCAAGATCCTTCACTGACTAATGTTTTAATTTGCGTTCATCTGCGGAAAAAAATTCTTGCTCAAAGCCAGCCTATGGCCTAAATCGCTAGCTACTACAATTTGTTTTAACTACCGGTCTGCAGTGTGATAGACATTCTGAACATCATCGAGATCATTTAGCATCTCTAAAAACCTGTCAAACATTTCAACGTCATCCTCACTGATCGGTGTGGTGGTTTTTGGCAGGAACTGGATCTCATCGACATCAAATTCAATATCACCGAATGCATCTGTTAGCGCCTGCCTGGCTTTAGCATATTCCGTATTAGGAGCAAATACCGTAATGGTTCCATCATCATTCTCGATATCAGTGACGTCAACATCGGCTTCCATAAGGGCTTCAAGTGCGGCCTCTTCATCACCTTTAAACACCAGAATAGCGGCATGATCAAACATATGACTAACAGAACCTTCAGTGCCGATCTTGCTTTTTGTCTTGGTGAAACACAGGCGCACATCACCAAACGTTCGGTTAGGGTTATCCGTCAGACAATCGACTATCACCATGCAACCACCCGGACCGTAACCTTCATAGCGAGCAACCCCAAAGTCTTCGCCACCACCACCCTCAGCTTTTTTTAGCGCTTTTTCTATGACATGAGTGGGTACCTGATCTTTTTTAGCGCGCTCTATCATTCCACGTAGCGTGAGATTACCCGCCGGGTCAACACCACCTTCTTTCGCACACATATAAAGTAAACGCCCATACTTGCTGTAGACTTTAGCTTTGGCGTCAGCGGTTTA
>CAWBXM010000003.1:0-10695 GCA_963792545.1 uncultured Gammaproteobacteria bacterium
GGTTACCGCATGCACATTTTCAGGTTTAAGCAGTGTTTTGTCAGGCCAGCACACCGGCAGATAAGAGACTGGGTAAGCAGGCAAACAAGAAGATGGCATCATTTATAACCCTGCTGCCACAGATGTTTTCATGATTTACCTTCAAATAGTTTCAGGTCAACCTGCAATAGATGAATGAGTTGCTGCATATCATCGGGCAATGGCGCTTCATAGCTGACATCTTCACCGCTTCCCGGATGTACGAAAGTCAATTTCCAGGCGTGCAGCGCCTGTCGTTTAAACGCCTGTAAATAATCGATCAGTTCAGGTTGCGCGCCGGCAGGCAGACGATGTCGTCCGGCATAGACCGGATCACCTACGATTGGATGGCGTAGATAACTCATATGTACTCTTATCTGATGAGTACGTCCAGTCTCCAGCTGTACTCTGATATGACTGTGTTCACGAAAACGCTGCAGCAGACGATAATGGGTAACCGCTTCACGACCATTTTCTCTCACTGCCATTTTGATACGGTCACGCGGATGACGGCCGATAGGCTGATCGACCATGCCACCACCGGTCAGCACGCCATAGACCACCGCCTGGTACTCGCGGGTAACTTCATGTTTCTGGATCTGATCGACCAGGTATTTATGCGAACTCAGATTACGGGCCACCACCATCAAACCCGTGGTGTCTTTATCGAGCCGATGCACGATGCCGGCACGTGGAACATCCGCCAATGAGCCATCAAAATATAACAGCGCGTTTTGCACCGTACCGGAATAATGCCCGGCTGCCGGGTGCACAACGATGCCCGCCGGTTTATTGATAACAATGATGGCTTCATCCTGATAGACGATATCAAGCGGTATGTTTTCAGGTTCGCAGCTCTGCTCTGACTCGATGCTCTGCACCGTTAATTGCAGCATCTCATCGCCGATCACCTTGTATTTTGGTCTGACCACCTCACCATTCACCAGTACATTGCCCTGATCTATCCAGATCTTCAGCCGACTACGGGAATAATCGGGAAAAAGTTCCGCTAGAACCACATCGAGGCGTTTGCCTGCAAAATCTTCCGTTAATGGTTTTATTATGGGTGAATCAGACATATTCTTTTCAGGATAACCTCTGTTAAGGTGAACTTCGTAGTGAACTCAATTATAATGACGCATTCTAAACGATGTTTTGACAACTACCTTGTAAAACTTTAATGCGACTACTTTTTATATTACTACTCACTGCCAACCTGTTCGCCTGTGGTATGGACAAAGATGAAACAGCCGGTTATTCAGCAAAAGAACTTTATGATGAAGCTCAGGCTTCTATCAATGCCGCTGAATTTGAGTCCGCTGTTAAAGATCTGGAATCACTGGAAGCCCGCTACCCGTTTGATCCCTATGCCAAACAGGCACAGTTAGATATCGCTTATGCTTATTACAAAGCTGAAGAACTGGATCAGGCCACCAGTGCGATCGATCGTTTCGCCAGGCTGCATCCACGGGATAAACACATGGATTATGTTTATTATCTGAAAGGATTAATTAACTTTAACCGTGGCCAGGGCCTTCTAGACGCCTGGTTCCCAAGATCTCCTTCATTACACGACCCAGCGATACTTGAACAGGCATTTAATAATTTTTCCACGCTAGTGAAACGTTTTCCGAACAGCCCATATGCCGGTGATGCCTACCAGCGCATGGTGTATCTACGAAATCAGATGGCCGAAAAAGCTATCTTGATCGCCAAATTTTATATCGAGCGAAAATCCTGGTTATCCTCCGCCAATCGCGCCAAAGAGGTGATTATTAAATACCCCGATACTATCTGGATAAAAGAGGCGCTGGAAATCTTGTTATTGTCCTATCAAAAACTGGAGCTAACAACACTGGCTGCCGATACGCAAAAAGTCATTGATTACAACGATTTTTCTGACGTTCCCAGCACCATTGATCCCGGCCTGTTCGGTAGCGAGCTACTTCCCTCTTTATAAACTTGAAAATTTGCCTGTTCAGGAAAAAAGCAGGTGTCCGCAGATGAACGCAGATAAAAACTTTTATTCATTAATGAATGTCATCTTGAACGACAGTGATTCCTACATGGACGTAGGTTATTAGGGCAACGCAGGAGCAGTTGCCGAAGGATCTTACGCCTGGTGGCACCTATAAACGTTAAGATCTTTCACTGTCGTTCAAGATGACACGATAGGATGTTTTGTTTTTATCTGCGTTCATCTGTGGACAAAACTTTTTTAAGATTTTCCATCGACAACAGACTTCTGTCATCACCATCCACTTTAATTTTTTGACTTACTTACGCCGATAACCCGACGTAATCGGATAACGCCGGTCACGACCAAACGCCCGGCGGGTAATACGAATACCCGGCGCAGACTGGCGGCGTTTATGTTCGTTACGCTGTACCAGTGTGATAACGTGTAACACATCTTCGCGACTGATCCCCTGCGCGACAATCTCATCTACCGATTTGTCCTGCTCAACCGACAATTCCAGAATACGATCCAGCACATGATATTCAGGCAAAGAATCCTGATCACACTGGCCTTCTCTCAATTCTGCTGTTGGTGGCCGGCTTAACACCCGCTCTGGAATGACTGCCGATACACTATTGCGATATCGGCAAAGTTTATATACCAGCGTTTTACAAACATCTTTTATCGGCGCAAAACCACCACACATATCGCCATATAGAGTAGCGTAACCCACCGCCATCTCACTTTTATTACCGGTGGTTAACACCATACGGCCTTTTTTATTTGAAATAGCCATCAACAATACACCACGGCATCGTGCCTGAAGATTTTCTTCCGTGGTATCTTCTGCGGCACCCTCGAACACCGGGGCCAGCGTGGTCAGAAAACTATTAAACACGCCTTCGATAGCCACGACATCATATTTCACACCGAGTATCGCTGCTTCTGCTTCTGCATCCTGCAGGCTGATGTCAGCGGTGTATCGGGAAGGCATCATCACCGCTTCAACATTTTCTGCGCCCAAAGCGTCGACCGCAATGGCCAGTGTCAATGCCGAGTCCACTCCGCCAGACAGGCCGATAACAACGCCTGTAAAACCATTTTGCCGAACAAAATCACGCACCCCGGTAACTAACGCTTTATAGACCACTGCCTCGCTTGATCCTTCCTCATCAAACAGATGTGACGAGCTAATATCATTGCCATCGAATACGATATCGATAGTATCCGGCTCAAATCGTTTTGCACGAGCGATCAGCTGCGACTGACGATCAATAGCCAATGAGTCACCATCAAATACCAGCTCATCCTGCCCCCCTGTCATATTGAGATACATAATGGGCAGATCAAACTGCTTTGCATGACCCTGTAAAATATCGAGACGCTCAGTGTGTTTGTTGATATGAAAAGGTGATGCATTTAATACGATAATTGCCTGTGCGCCATTATTTTTTGATTGTTCGACGATGGTTTTCTGCCACACATCCTCGCAGATCAACAGTCCGATCTTGTGTCCTTTGACATCGATGAGGACACTTTCATGACCTGCAGAAAAATAGCGAACCTCATCAAATACTGAATAATTAGGCAGTGACTGTTTAAAACAGAACTGTTTGATGACACCGTGTTCCAGGTATAACGCAGCATTATAGAGTTTACCTGTATGTTCATAGGGCAAGCCAAATACCACACCGGTATCGCCAATACTTTCCTTTAAATTTTGCTGGATACGTAAAGCTTCTTTATGCGTCTGCCTGAGAAAACCCTGTCGGTGCAATAGATCTTCGGGAGGATAACCGACCAGCGCCAGTTCAGGAAACACCACCAGGTCAGCACACTCATCACTGGCTTTTTTAGAAGCGGCTATTATTTTATTCGCATTGGACTTAATATCACCCACCTGAAAAACATCCTGCACCATTACAATTTTTATCGGTGCCTGATGTTTCTTACTACCGGTCATATTAGTTTTGCTATGATTCATCATTACGGTCCATAATCCACAAACTATTTATAGCCCAGGAAATGCCTGACCATCCCCTAAACCACAAGTCTGAAAATATAAAGATGAGATTTTAACATGCTACGAACATTAGTAATCATTACTGCAATATTCATTACAATTGCCATCATTTCGTTTATTCTTAAAAGAAAACGAGGCAAAAAATAAACTCACTCAATCTGGCATAAACTCTCTTTCAACAAGCATCCAAAAATCTGCTGGATTCGATAAACGCGTGACGCACTCCGAGCACCGCATAAGCAGCTATAATCAATCGAATAAAATCCGCTATATAATAAAAATATTAAAAAATCAGGCCGCATGTGAATAACACAAATAATAAATTTCTGCAGACGACGGGTGATAGCTGGTATCGACTACGGCTATTCAACTATTTCCGTGGTTTACTCGCGTTATTTTTTATTATCATTTATCTAAAAGGCTGGTTAGTCCAGCTTGCCCCCAGCGCCACAGCCAATACTGAATTATTTATCACCACTTCGACCTTATATTTCATCGCCAGTGTGTTTTTCATCGCCGGCACTTTTCAGCGTAAACCGGGTCTGGAAATACAGGTTATCGGACATACGCTGGTGGATATTTTCTGCATCACCATATTGATGCACGCCACTGGCGGCATTCGAACCGGTCTTGGTACATTACTGATCGTCAGCATTTCAATGACCAGCGTATTTTTGCCCAGGCGTGTCACTGTTTTTTTAGCAGCGGTTTCCGCATTGGCTATTATCGCCGAGCAGATTTATTCGCAACTCATATACACCAACTATGCCCCGGCTTTCACACAGGCCGGTTTACTGGGCATATTAATTTTTGTTTCGGCATTATTAGCCTCCATAACAGCAAAACGACTTAAAGAATCCGAACAGCACGCCGAACAGGCCAGTAATGAGCTGCAAACTATCGTTCAGATGAATGAACATATTATTCGTAGCATGCGCACCGGCATATTAGTAATACAAAACGACGGCCTGATATTAATGGCGAACAATGCTGCGCTAGAACTTCTCGGCCAGATAAAGATCAATACACAGTCCAATCTGAAGGAGATCTCTGCTGACCTCTATAACCGGTTTATTAACTGGAACAACAACACGATCCAGAACCATCAGCCTATCCAGCAAACACAGGGTCTGCCGGATATTCAACCGGGTTTTAGCCACATCAATCAGAGTGACAGGCAAAACAAAAAACACCAGGGCCGCACACTAATATTTCTCGAAGATGCAACGCAGCTAACGCGGCGTTTTCAACAGGTAAAACTGGCATCGCTCGGCCGACTGACCGCAAGCATCGCCCATGAAATTCGCAACCCGTTATCTGCAATCAGTCATGCCGGACAATTGTTAGGAGAAACATCACATGACGATTCGGAAAAGAAACTGACGGGAATTATCAACACCCAGGTAAAACGTCTCAACGGCATCGTCGAAAATGTACTGCAATTATCAAGACAGCAACGTGGTACACAAGAAGTTATCAATCTACATCAATGGTTGCTTCAGTTTAGAGAGGAATACCTTGCTAGCAAAAGTTTACAGGCGTACCAGATTCAGATAAAAATTTTACCGGATGATATAAAAATCCTGTTTGACTCATCGCAACTACACCAGGTCATGTGGAATTTGTTCAGCAACGCGATCAATCACTCCCACATGGAAACCTCTAACATCATGATTAATGTGCATGGTGGCATTGATGGCCATACCGGACAGCCTTATATCGACATAACAGATAATGGACCAGGCATTAGTGATGAGGCGCAAACACATATCTTCGAACCATTTTTTACTACCAGCTCGGAGGGTACCGGCCTCGGTTTGTACATAACCAAAGAAGTCATCGAAAGCAACCGTGCTAAGATAAGACATATTTCACCAGCTAACGCTGGCACCTGTTTTAGAATACATTTTCAACAGCCACAATAAAATCAATGAAAAATCTTATCAGGTGCAAAATATCTTCAATAAACTTTTCATTTCCTGCTGTTAAACAGCTTAAAACACACAACATATAATGAGCACAAAAAAAGTACTTATCGTTGATGATGAGGCAGATCTTTGCGAACTGATTGAAATCACTCTGATGCGAATGGACATCACGTCACAATCGGCACTCAACATTACCGATGCTAAATTGCTGTTAGCAAGCGAGCATTTTGATTTATGCCTGACCGACATGCGCCTGCCCGATGGCAACGGTATTGAGCTGGTCGAGCATGTCCAGCAAAACTATAATGAACTGCCCATCGCAGTTATTACCGCACACGGTAACATGGAATCTGCGGTGCAGGCTTTAAAGGCCGGTGCCTTCGATTTTGTTTCCAAACCCGTAGATATCCAGATACTGCGCAACCTGGTCTCATCCGCAACAACATTACCTGGAAAATCCGAAACAAAAGCGCAGGACGATAATCAGCTAACAATAACCGGAAACTCACCTGCCGTTAAATCTTTACTGAAAAACATCACCAAACTGGCACGGAACCAGGCACCGGTTTTTATCCATGGTGAATCCGGTTCAGGAAAAGAACGTGTCGCGCGCATGATCCACCAGCAAGGCCCACGCAGTGATGGGCCTTTTATACCTGTCAACTGTGGCGCGATTCCAGCAGAACTTATGGAGAGTGAATTTTTTGGGCATTTAAAAGGCAGCTTCACCGGTGCGCACTTAGATAAACAAGGCCTGTTTCAGGCGGCCAACGGCGGCACATTATTCCTCGATGAGATTGCAGAACTGCCACTCAACATGCAGGTAAAACTGTTACGTGTCATTCAGGAAAAAGCGGTACGAAGTGTTGGTGCATCACAGGAAATTCCTGTCGACGTCAGGATCCTCAGTGCCAGCCATAAAAATCTGGTACAACTGGTTGCAAAAAATATCTTTCGAGAAGACCTTTATTATCGTATCAATGTTATCGAACTCACCGTACCTGGCTTACGCGAAAGGAAAGAAGATATACCGCTGTTCGTCGAGCAACTACTAAGCAGTCTGGCCGATAAGATGGGCATGGATGTACCGACCCTGGATCAAGAAGCCATGTCTGCGCTATATGATTACCCCTTCCCTGGCAACGTCCGTGAATTAGAAAATATTTTAGAGCGCGCTATCGCACTGTCTGATGACAGCATCATCACCAAAGATGATCTGCATTTAAAACCAGCCCACACAGCAGATGAACCCGCCAAAATTGAGACCGAAGTTATCGACCCTATGGACTTACCCGGTCAGGAACGAAGAAGCATCGTACAGGCACTGGAACAGACACGCTGGAACAAAACAGCCGCAGCGAAATTACTAGGTTTGAGCTTAAGGCAATTACGATATCGCCTGCAAAAGCTCGATATTGAATAAATCGTCAAATTTAAATACCCACCAGATATAACGATTTTATTTTTGGCCCTCTGTCATTCAGGTCATATCCTGCTACACAAATCCGATAACGCAACGGTGCTGCAGAAGACTGTCGGGTTTTAAAATAATCTACTCAACAATTATTCCTGCTGCGAGCTTTCCTCTCTTACGATCAAGATATCGCATGTTGCCTGATGTGAAATACTGTTGCTGACAGAACCCAGAAAAAACTCGATAATGTTATGGCCATGCGAACCAACCACGATCAGGTCAGCTTCATGTTCGAGCGCCCAGGCAGTTATTGCTGATTTTGGGCTTCCCCAGATGACTTCGCACTTTACTGCATCGCTAAATCCGACGCCTTTGGCAAAATTTTTCATTCTGCTTTCAGCCAACTCAAACATTCTATCGTCATTTACAAATGGGTCACCCATGATCATGTCGATATCCTCACCATAGACTACCACTTCTTCGACCACATGAACCACATGCAGTTTAGCGTTGTAACGTTCGGCTACCTCCTGTGCACGTTGCGCAGCACGTTGTGACAGTGGGGAAAAATCCGTTGCCAGTAAAATATTCTGATAAGGTTTCATTTTTTATTCTCCTGAACTGTTTATTCTGTCTGTGGTAAACATAAAAACATTTTTACCATTTACTGGCAGTATTTCAAACATCTAATTACCGCCGCATCACTTCATATAATGACAATAATATACTAGTCATTCATAACTTATTAAACTATCACTCGGGGTACATTGAGATAACCGTTTTATCGGGTCCTCTTTATTTACTGGGACAGCAATGGCTTTACCTCCTTTAATCGTATGTATTAAAAGACTTTTTCTTTGCTAATATAAAGCACGACTTTGCTTCTTCGAAGGGATAAGAACATTTTGCACGAAGGGCGCAAAAAACGCATGTTTATTATTTCTTTTTGTAGTAGTCAAATTATTTATAGGCTAGAATCCTTAAAATCATGATGCCTGACATAGGCAGTTACGAGCTTCGTAAAAACTAGAATAAGAAACGTATGTTCCTCAGACTCTATTCATATTTATTTCTAATCAGGAAAAATCTGTTGCTGATGTCAGCTACCCTGAACAAGATGCGATTACTATCTCTGCTGCTCGCCATCAGTATTTTTCCGCTGAACGCAGCGGCAGACAGTTATGATTACCCCTTTGATGACCCCTTTGTCGCAACAGTCGTCGGTACCCCCGTCAAGTTTCGCGCAGATCTGCCTGAAGAAATTCCGACCAGGACAGATAGCATCAAAATCTTCGAGGATCGCAAGACCCCCGATTTTCTATGGTATGACGACGAATTGCGTTACTCCTATGCTCTGCAGCCAGAACCTGCACCGCTGGTCTTCATGATTGCCGGTACCGGGTCCCCTTACGATAGCACTGCCAATATGGATATGGCGCGGGCCTTTTATCAGGCAGGGTTTCATGTCGTTGCATTGTCGTCACCAACCTATATGAATCACATCGTTGCTGGTTCCAGGACGAAAGTACCGGGTCATGCTACCCACGACGCCGAGGATCTGTACCGGATCATGGAACGAATCTGGGAAACACTGAAGGAGGATACCGAGGCAACCGATTTCTATGTGACGGGTTACAGCCTCGGGGCATTCAATGCGGCATTCGTGACGCTTCTGGACGAGGAGCGGCAGGTCTTTAAGTTCAAAAAGGCCCTGTTGATCAATCCGCCGGTCAACCTGTACAACTCCATCTCTTTGCTGGACCGCATGCTGGAGAATATCCCCGGCGGGGCCGATAATTTCGCCAAGTTTTTTGATAATCTAGTCAACGCCTTTTCCGAGGTTTACAAGAGGTCTAATACTGTCAGGATTAGCGATGACTTCCTGTATCAGTCGTATAAGGCGCTCAATCTCAAGGACAGCGAACTGGCGGCACTGGTTGGCCTTGTCTTCCGGATATCAGCCGGCAATATGTCGTTCACCTCCGACATGATGAACAACTACGGTTATATCGTACCGAAAAACGTGACCTTCACAGAGAATACTGCACCGGGAAAATATCAATACATCGCATACCGACTTGGCTTTACCGACTACTTTCACACTTATTTCCTTCCCTATTACCAGGCCGAAGATCCCTCACTTACACGTGAGCGAGTCATAGAGGAAATGAGTCTCACCCATATTCAGGACTACCTGAAAAGCGCAGACAAGATCTACGTCATGCACAATGAGGATGACATCATTTTGAAAACTGGGGAGATTGATTTCTTCCGCAAAGTCTTTGGCGAGCGGGCGAAGATCTACCCGATAGGTGGCCACCTTGGCAATATAGATTATCGCGACAACGTCGCCCACATGATTAGCGTGTTCGCACAATGAAAGGCCGGTTCATGTCGATAATAGCCTCTTTATCAGGTTTCGGCCTCAATATGCCTGGCCGCAACATGTTGCTTGTTGCTACTTTGCTGTTGTCCGCGTGCAGTACAACACCCATACAGAAAGGCGACACCCTTGATGAGACGGTATTTCCAGCTGAAGACATCATGCTCAAGGATAAAGGCTACAAGGAGAAGCCGATCTATGACCCCTGGGAGGGCTTCAACCGCACCATGTACCGCTTCAACTACCGCTTTGACAAATATGTTTTTTTGCCAGTCGTGGGTGGCTACGAGTACGTCATGCCGGATTTTGCCGAGCAGGGCGTACACAATTTTTTCACCAATTTCCGCCAGATCAGCACCTTGATCAACAGTATTCTCCAGTTTGATGGCGTCAAAGTCATGGAGACAACCGCACGTTTGCTGGTTAACACAACCATCGGCATCTTTGGCTTGTTCGACTGGGCAACAGAGATGGGTCTTCCTTACCACGAAGAGGACTTCGGTCAAACGCTTGGAGTGTGGGGTGTGGGCAACGGCCCCTATCTGGTCCTGCCTATACTGGGGCCGTCCACGTTACGTGATGGCGCCGGTATGGGTTTCGATACGATAACCAGAACAGAGATCCGTGATCAAATGGTGGACCTGAATCTGGAGGAGGAGATAGCGCTGGGTGTTCTGGACGCTGTCGATACACGAGCCAATACCGGATTCCGTTATTATGAGACCGGCAGCCCGTTCGAGTACGATTGGGTGCGCTTACTGTACACTACCAAACGTAAACTGGACATTGAGAAATAGGCTATGTTGAAGCTACGATCGTTCTACAGAATTTTGCTGATCATACTCTGTGGCCTTGCCGGCTTGCCTGCCGCATTGGCTGAAGACAACCCCATCCGGGTGGGTATCACCACCTCGCTGAGTGGCGAGTATGCAGAGCTGGGTCAAAACGAGTTACGCGGTGTCCAGATGT
>CAWBXM010000004.1:0-23968 GCA_963792545.1 uncultured Gammaproteobacteria bacterium
TAGCAGATGTAACGGGCCACTTTTCATCTACTGGTAATCACAATTTTTCCGGTTAGCACGATGACCACAACAGTTGGGATGTTCTTCAAATTCGCTATCACATTAGATCTTGCAAAAGACACTCGTTTTTATCCCTCATTTCAATAGTGTTATGTGCGCCTTCAACTTTCAGCGTATTGCTCATTTTGATCGTAACTGCTGGACATTACCAGCATGGTGCAGGAAGCACCGACCTGGTTCGTATCATCACACTGTAGAACAATTAATATTTATGTGATCAAGCTAACCGCAGACTTCGCTTGCCAGGCAACCGGGGTAACCATTAACAATAAGTAAAAACAGGACTTTTGATCCTGCTTTCATCTTTCTAAGGCTGGCGTGGCCGAACATAAGGGAACTGCCCCAGGTATTCACGCTTCCACCACAGGCCAGTCTCTGCACGTTCTTCCCTTGTAGTGAACCAGTACTGATAAACTTGCACTCGTAAATAACGCGGCGGTTTATCTGGAAATGGATTGTATTTCAGTAGATCGATAACTTGCGGACTACCTTCATGGATTCGCGTGATGAAGCCGTCAAACCAGTACATCATATCTGACGGTCTCGGTGGCACGAACCAGATCATCCAGTCCAGCCTGGGTTGATGCGGTATGATGAAAGCGGGTTTCTGTTCAAGCGCTCCCGGTTTATATTTGAACTCGTACACTTTCCATTCGATGCCATCATCAGAACCTTCAAGCTGCAATTCATGACGCTCTGTCTGCATGTTCGGGAAGACATGAAATATATGCCCTATGCCCCAGGAACGAACCAGTAATGTGGACTTATCCAGCGCCTCTGGAAGCTGTATATTTGTTACCATCCTGAAAAATACCGTGGTGCTACTGAGCACTATCATAAAAGCAACAACAGGTAGGAGATAACTGCGTTTTTTTATTTTCTGAGCAGCTTCGACCTGTTCCTCCATCTCAGTTTCGGCTGAAACATAAAACCATAAACGTTGCGGCAGTATCTTTTTCAGGATCGCATCGTCGAGCAGGAACAGACACAAAACGATGGTCAGCAGATTTATCCAGTTGTGGTTGCTGGTGGCGATAATAAGTAGCTGCATGAAAATAGTCATACCGGCCGCAAAAAGACGAAACTTGCGCGGCAAAAAAATAAAAAACGGCACGATCAATTCTGTAAACATTACCAGCACCACACCGCTCTGCAGTATCCATTCGGGAAGCTGATGAAAATACCACGCACCCACATGCGGCAACGGCTGGGTCTCAAAATAATAGTTAAGCGTTGTCAGGTTCGACCAGCTTGGATCACCGCTGGAAATTTTTGAAACCCCGGACATAAAACGTAGACGAAATAACAACCAGTGAAACAAGAACAGTAATAGATGACTCGGCCCACCGGTTAAAAATATCGCGAGAAAACCGGCCTCCAGTAACAGCGTATCCCACTGAAACAAGAGGAAGATCTGCGCGCCATGGAGCAGCGAAAGATAAAGGACGAATAGAACGAAAAGCGACCAGACCGGTTTAATACCGACAAGTAATAACAGGGAAACGAAACAACCGAGAAAAGCCACTGCCTGCAATGAAAAATCACTGCTATCAAACCAGAACAGGGTTGGTTTATACAGCCATGCAACAACACCGTGATTTTGATAGATATATTGCAGAAACTCAGAAACCGGCAGAATACCATTGGCACCAATCAGTCCGGGAATCTGCACACCCAGTGAAAGGAATGCGACGAAATAGATAACCGCCAGCAGTTTTATAAACAGACCACTGGCAAGCCGGTAATCACCAGCCGTTTGTAGTGAGGCCGTGATGTAGTATAAGATTTTATTCATAAGCGCTCACCTCACAAACGATAGTGACTCGGCTCTCAATAAAAATCAACGGATAAATAAACAGCTGCCAGATATTTTTAATTTTTTAGATAGATCGCTCCCTTTCCTGATGCTAATTCTGCTCTCCCTCAATGACAGATGACCAGATACGGAGAAATATCCTTATTGTCTTTTTTTGTAGTCACACCAATAACACTCCAGCCTTTAGGTATAACATTTGTCTGCTCTATCTTCCTGTTGTTTTCGACGGCTGAATTAAGCTCCCTGCCCTCTACTGTATAAAGAGATACAGCTAAACACTCCTGGTAGCCTTTATTACTTACAGATTGCACAGATGCTTTTGCATTTGCCTCAGCCGCTAAAGTGGCTAACAAAATAATGGGAAGAACTACATATCTTTTCATAACAACATTACCGTTTGAATAATAACCACCGTGCTGGCGGGCGTTTAAAAAATTGTTTGCGATGACAAAATGTGAGGATAACTATTTTAATGGCCGCTTCGAATCCGTAAATCAGCATCCAGCCAATTGACGATCTGACGCCAGTCCTCAACATCTTTTTCACTGGCTTTTGAACCCAGCTCGTGTACGCCAAGGCCATACTCTGAGGCTTTAATATAGTTCTGTGTCTCTCTGAGCCTGGCGATAACGGGAATATCCAGTGCCCCAAGAAATCGCTCCAGCGCCTGGAACGAGAGTGTATTCGCCCTGACCCGGTTACAGATAATACACAGGCGAATATTTTTAGATTTAACTTTGGCTATCAGATACAGGTCGCGGATAAAGTCTGCAGTTGCATGAGTATCAATGGAGGAAGGCTGCACCGGAATGAGAACCGTATTTGCGCCATTAATCTGGTCGACCATATCGAGACCTTTTAAACCTGCGGGCGTGTCTACGATGACGTATTCGGTATTTTGTGGGAGCTGTAAACGCCAGCTCTGAGTGACAGGCTGGTTTGTTGGATAGGCTGCTACGCCATTAATCCGACTAATATCATGTCTTCTCTGCTTGAGCCAGTAAGTGCTTGAAGCCTGTGGGTCACGGTCGATTAATGTAGTGATACGACCAGCCCCGGCAAGCGCACTGGCCAGATTGGTGGCAATGGTGGTTTTACCGCAGCCGCCTTTCACATTGATAACTGTTATCCGCTGCATATTATTTGAGCCAGATTATTCCCGTTAATTATATGCTCTAAAGCCTGCCTGATAGTATCCGCCTGCTTCAAGGTCACAACAAAGTGTAGACCATACTACCGGGGAAGTCGCATGGCAGACAAGCTTGGAGCTAATATCAGCAGATACAATAGACTCTAACCAGCATCTTTGACATTTTCCACTAACCGCTTATCGCGGTTATATCTGCCGCCTGATTTGCGAACTAGTATGTTTACATGGTATATATAAATAATATATGAAAGCAGAGGTTTCACTTTAATGATCAAAGACCGTCATCCATCACCGCTGAATATATTCGCCGTATTTGCCATCGCATTTTTACTTGTCAGCTGCAAAAACGACGATGACAGCGGCTATGTCGATTCCGGCCAGTCCCTGGGCACATATGACAGTCAATCCCTGGTTTTGGGCGATGTGGATGATGATGGTGACCTGGATATAGCAGTGGCCAACCTAAACCAGGGTAACCGGGTCTATCTCAACGATGGGTCGGGCGATTTCGACGACTCCGACTTATCATTGGGCGACAATGCCAGTACATCTATTACTCTAGGTGACATTGATAGCGACGGTGATCTGGACATGGTGGTGGCAAATAAAAATCAGGCAAATCTAATCTACCTCAATGACGGCAACGGTGACTTTAGCGATTCCGGCCAGGCATTGAATGACAATGACAGCCGCTCTGTCGCTCTGGGTGATATCGATGACGATGGCGACCTGGACATGGTGGTAGCAAACCAGAATCAGGCGAATCTGATCTACCTCAATGACGGCCTGGGTAACTTTAGCGATTCAGGTCAGAGATTGGGCGACAATGACAGTCGCTCTGTTGCTTTTGGCGACATCGATAACGACAATGATCTGGACATCGTGGTGGCAAATCAAAACCAGGGAAACCAGGTCTATATCAATGATAGTTTCGGTAATTTCAGCGATTCCGGTCAATCACTGGATGACGATGATAGCAGTTCTGTGGTACTGGGCGACCTCAATGGCGACGGCGATCTGGACATGATGGTAACCAATCTGAATCAAAAGAGCCGGGTCTATGATAATGATGGCACGGGTGTATTTAGCGACTCTGACCAGTCACTGGACGATAATAACAGTCGCTCTGCGGCTTTAGGCGACCTGAATGACAATAAGGACGGCGACCTGGATATAGTGATAGCCAATGAGGATCAGGGAAACCGGATCTACATGAACAATGGCTCCGGTGACTTCAGCGATGACAAACAGTCTCTTGGCGACAATAGCAGTACTTCTGTAGCCGTGGGCGACCTCAATGGCGACGGTATCCTGAGCATTGTGGTGGCTAATTCCTTGCAGGGAAACCGGATATATAATTACGAAGACGGTACGTCTAACTTTTTTTGGCAGTAAATAAATCAACTATTAAAAAAATATTCTGACACCCTTAGTTCACATAGATCTGATTTTAAAAGAATAAATCTTTCTTTATCCACGTAATTCCACAACCACTCTCTATACTCTATATACATAACTGTAATATCAGGGTATTTTTATGGCAAAGATTCTCGTCGTCGACGACTCACTAACCATGCTAACTGGCACCACAAAAATTTTAAATACAGCAGGCCACGAAGTCATACAGGCAAGCAGTGGTAATGAAGGCATTGAAAAAGCTTCAAGCGAGCAGCCTGATTTAATATTGATGGATGTTGTCATGCCCGATCTGAATGGATTTCAGGCAACCAGAAAAATAACCCATAGCCCGGATACAGCACATATTCCTATCATCATGCTGACCACAAAAGATCAGGAAACAGACAAAGTTTGGGCAAAACGTCAAGGTGCTAAAGATTACATCGTTAAACCACCTAAAGCAGATGAGCTATTAAGCAAGATAAAAAATTTACTCAACGGTTAATTGCTACGGTTAAACCCTATGCCAGGCCATTTCTACCCACAATTCATACCAGTAACGCCCTGCGAGATTGATTTTCAGGCGTCTGTCGCTCTGCTGACCATATAAAGCTCCCATCAAGTATTCTCAGCGCTTCAATTATTTATTTTTTTCTTGCAAGCTACCGTAAATAAGTAATAATAACCGCCCATGTCTACACTTATCTCGGTTAACAATCTAACTCGCCGCTACGGAGATTTCTGCGCGGTGAATAACATCAGTTTTGAACTGGCTGTGGGTGACATCCTGGGATTTCTTGGCCCTAATGGTGCAGGGAAATCATCTACCATGCAGATGTTGAGCGGTAACCTGGCGCCGACTTTTGGTGAGATAATCATCAACGGTATTGATCTATTGGAAGACCCCAAAGCTGCAAAAGCCGCACTGGGTTATCTACCAGAGAATCCGCCACTGTATGTAGAGATGACGGTGACAGAATATTTACAGTTTTGCGCCCGCCTGCACCTGATAAAAAAACACCAGCTCACAAGTGTCTGCAATTCAGCCATTGAACGTTGTGGACTGACTGACGTACGACACCGCCTGATCCGTAATTTATCGAAGGGTTATCAGCAACGCGTAGGCATTGCGCAGGCTATCATACATTCGCCACCCGTCATTATCCTGGATGAACCGACTGTCGGACTGGATCCGATTCAGATACTGGAGATCCGGAAATTAATAAAAAATCTCGGCGAGAGCCACGGCATCATCCTGTGCACACACATCCTGCCCGAAGTACAGGCAGTTTGTAACCGGGTACAGATCATCAACTGCGGCGAGCTAGTTTATAGTTCCGGTATGGATGAGTTATTAAACACACAGACCACCAGGTTCGAACTGTCACTGTCGTCATCTCTCACCGAGGACGAGCTTGCCCGTCACGATATTTTTAAAACGGTTGAAGCACTGAGCGCAAATACCTTTGTCATTGATTCTGATCTAAGTGCCGAGCATATTACAGAGTACATTGTTAACCAGCAATGGGGACTGACTCGATTCGCTGCACACAAAACCTCGCTGGAACAAATTTTTATCGACCTGACCACCAGCGATAAAAACATAAGCGACAGGATCAATCAGGCCGAAGCCATGAAACAACAAACCGCCTGATATGATTTTAACCATCGCTAAACGTGAATTTCGCAGTATGTTTTTGTCACCACTGGCCTGGGTGATACTGGCGGTTATCCAGATTGTCTTATCATGGTCGTTTTTCTTATCTATCGATTACTTCTTCAGCATCCAGTCTGATCTAACGACCATGAAAAATGCACCCGGGGTAACCGATCTGATTGCCACACCACTGTTTGAAGTCGCCAGTATCATATTATTAATGGTTATACCCTTGCTCACCATGCGACTGATCAGCGAAGAAAAGCGCAATAAGACCATCAGCCTGTTACTGAGCTCTCCCATCAGTCTCAGTGAAATAGTCATCGGCAAATATCTCGGTTTGATATTTTTTATCAGTACCCTTTTATTCTTTATCCTGCTGATGCCATTGTCGCTGTCTCTGGGTACCGAGCTGGATTTAGCCAAGCTGTTCTCTGGCGCCTTAGGTTTATTTCTTACCCTGGCCGCATTCAGTGCTGCCGGGCTTTACATGTCGTCATTGACCGATAATCCGATGGTCGCCGCCATCAGCACTTTTGGCCTGTTACTTTTTTTATGGTTACTCAACAACAATGCCACACCCGTCGATGGCGTTAACGTCTTGAGTTATTTATCACTAAACTCACATCTAGCGCCACTGCTTCGCGGCATCTTAAACACACAGGATATCGCTTACTTTTTATTATTTATCGTTAGTTTCATCATACTGTCGATAAGGCAACTTGAAACACAGAGGTTGCAAGCATGATGCTATTAAACCTAAAAAACCCCGGTCATAGAGACGCAGAGGACGCAGAGATTTCTCCGCAACCGCTGCATCTCTGCAGTTAAAGATCTTTGTGAAATTTTAATGAAATTATCCAGTCAATCACGCCTGCAACTTAACCTTCAGAAATTTATTTTTCTGCTACTCTTCCTCAGCTGTATCGGTATGCTGGCATGGCTTAGTCATCACTATAACCAGCAATTTGATCTCACTGCTAACAAGCGCCATTCACTATCAAACAACAGCATCGATCTTCTCAACAAGCTGAATAAACCCGTCACTGTACACGCCTACACGACTGACGATGTAACCAGCCAGGCTGTTCAGGAGATCATCCAGCGTTACCAACGGATTAAATCAGACTTTAATCTGCAACTACTTAATCCTGATATCGATATACAACAGGCCAAAAAAGACGGCATCGTCATGAACAAGCCGTTTGCCTTTGTGATCTATTACAACAATCGCATGGAGCACATTAACTCGCTGGGCGAACAATCGATCAGTAACGCTCTACTCAGATTAAATCGACGCGATAATCAACAGGTAGTGTTTCTGAGCGGCCACGGTGAACGCGAGTTAAACGGTACAGACAATCGTGCTTACACCACTCTAAAGAAACAACTGAGCGATATGGGTTTTAATCTGCAAACCGTTAATCTACTGGAAAATGCTTTACCCGCTGATACCAAATTACTGGTGATTGCCGCACCCACCGAGCTTTACCTGGCAGGTGAGATAGAACAGCTTGAAAACTACATCAATAACGGTGGCAACCTGTTGTGGCTGGCCGACCCAGGCGACCTCGCCGGACTGGATAGAAATAGCAACATCACTCGGCCTGCAACTACAGAATGGCGTCATCATCGATAGTAACGCCGAACTCAGGAAGACCCTTAACATACAGCATCCCGCCATTATTCCGGTAACCGAATATTTTCCTCATATCATCACCAACACTATTCGCTACAATACACTGTTCCCATTGAGTCGCGGCATCAGTCCACTAACAAACGAAAACAGTATCAACAACTGGCAAGCAGAAGCGCTGTTCAGTACTTCTGCAAAAAGCTGGTCAGAGCTCGGTGGTTTAAAAGAAGAGATGGTATTTAATTCAGCCGACGGTGATATCGCTGGCCCTGTCACGCTAGCAGCAGCACTACATCGTGAGAATACGTCAAAAACTGGCTCACAACGCATGCTAGTTATCGGCGACAGTGACTTCCTGTCCGATACATACATCGGTGCCGGCGCAAACCTTAACTTAGGACTAAACATATTCAACTGGTTGATAGGCGATGATGACTTCATCTCAGTCGAAACACCATCAGCTGCTGATACAAAACTGGCACTGGATGACCAGCAACTGCTGGTCATCGGCTTTGGCTTTTTCTTAATCATTCCTCTTATATTATTGATCGTCGGCTTTCGCATCTGGTATGTACGCCGCAACAAATAATGTATAAAAAACATATACTAAACCTGCTGCTGCTCATAGCTGTCATATCGCTTGCTACGCTGATCTATTTCAGCGATGAACAAAATAATGAGTTAGACCAACTAACCACGAGTAATATATCAGACATTAGTTCTATAGCCATTCACCACAATAAAAACACAACCGAGATTCTTAAACAGGAAGACGGGCAATGGCTGATAACAAAACCTGTAAACATCGAAGCAAATAACTTTCGCATCAACTCTGTCCTCAAACTAATAAACGCTCCCATACACAGTAGATATCCAGTTACTGAGATCAACCTGGCAGATACAGGCCTGGAGCAAGCAGCCACCAGCATCAAACTTAATGACATGGTTGTTTATTTTGGCATAATCAACCCCGCAACTGATCTACGCTATGTCAGGCTTGATGACACGGTTTACACCATCGAAGATGTTTACTACCCGTTACTGAGCTCAAACTTCAGCACCCTGGTATCTCTCGATCTACTACCGGCAAACAGTAAGGTTACAAAATTAATCCTGCCAGGACAGACAATTTCAAAAGATAAAAACAATTTCTGGCAGAGCAATATTGCGATAAGCGCTGATAACATCAATAAAACCATCGAACACTGGCAACAGAATCAGGCTTTTGGTATACATGAATACCTGCAACGAAACACAGAAAATAACAGCAGGCCTGGCGAGATCTTCGTTTACCTGGAAGACCATGAACAGGCCATCAGGTATCTGATCACTGATACCGATCCCTGGCTTATCCTTGCACGACCTGAAATAGGTATCGAATATCACATCGATATCAAGGCTTACGGCGACCTCATTCCAGCGCAGTGATTTATTTTTTTATCACACGACGTATAATGTACTAAATTTCATCTAACTGAGGGTTCACGATGGCATCGAACAAAGATTTTTGCTGGGTCAGCTTTTTCATCCGTTTCATTTTTGCAATTGTTGTAGTTTTTTCTACTTACAACCCCGAAGGTGTTTCTTATTACCACTGGGTAATTGAGGATCTTGCTGGATTCAGCGTGCTCAAAGCCTTCGTGGGCGTAGTGTTACTTATTGGCTGGGTGATACTCTTTCGCGCAACACTGGGCTCGCTTGGCACCATTGGTATAATTCTGGCGACTGCCTTCTTCGGACTGGCGATTTGGCTGATCGTCGACGTGTTAGGTCTTTCTACGGGCGATTTTCGCGTGCTCAGTTATATAATCGAAATCTTGTTGGCAAGTATTTTGAGCATCGGTGTCTCATGGTCGCACATCCGCCGTCGCATCAGCGGACAGGTTGGTACCGATGAAATTGATACAGATTAAATACTCGATATCTCTGGCGGGTACTCTGCTGTAACGCATTGCCAGAACACCACAGTGGCGCTTAACCCATTTATACAACCTTGACGGAGTACTAGTTATGCCTGAACTCCCAGAGGTTGAGACCAGCCGTCGCGGAATCGAACCTCACCTGCTTGACAGGACGATCACGCAGATAATCATCCGTCAGCATAAACTACGCTGGCCGATCCCTAAAAACCTTCCCTCTCTGGCACAAGGCCAAAAGATACAAGAAGTCTGCCGGCGGGCGAAGTATATCTATCTAAAACTTGATAGTGGCAATATCATCATTCACCTTGGCATGTCTGGCAGCCTACGCATCTGTAACGCCAAAACCATACCTGAAAAACATGACCATATCGATATAATCACCTCTAACAAAAAAATACTCCGACTGCGTGACCCGCGTAAATTTGGCTGTGTATTATGGCAGGCAGACGATATTAACCAGCATAAGCTAATAAAACCATTAGGCCCTGAACCGCTTGAAGTCGGATTTAATGCAGCTTACCTGCACAATAAAGCAGCTAAAAGAACATGTTCGATCAAGGCGCTTATCATGAACAGCCACATCGTTGTCGGTGTAGGAAACATCTATGCCAGCGAAGCCTTATTCAGAGCCGGTATCAGCCCGAAACGTAAAGCGGGTAACATATCTTTAACACGCATACAGAAACTGGTCGACTCGATACAACTAACACTTTCATTAGCGATTGAAGAAGGCGGTACAACCCTGCGAGATTTTACTGGCGTGAGCGGTCAACCAGGTTATTTTGCACAGAAACTTCTGGTGTATGGCAGGACGGGTGAAAAATGCACGCACTGCGGTGAATCGATCAAACAGTTTACACAACAGGCTCGCTCAACTTTTTACTGCCCGAAATGCCAACGTTAAAAAAGATCAAAAACGTTAACCACAGAGACACGGAGGACACAGAGTTTTTTTCGTTAAATCGACTACGGCTAAAAACTCTAAATTGTTTTCTCTGTGTCCTCTGTGCCTCTGTGGTGAACCGCTTTTATATTTTTCAAAAGAATACAATAACGATATACTGCAACACATCAATCATCCAGAGACAAACATGACATCCATCGGCACACCACTATCAAACACTGCAACAAAAGTCCTGTTCTGTGGTGGCGGTGAACTTGGCAAAGAAGTGGTTATTGAATTACAACGTTATGGCGTCGAGGTGATCGTTGTCGATCGCTACGAAAATTCTCCCGCCATGCAGGTGGCACACCGCAGTCATGTTATCTCCATGTTGGATGGCGAAGCTTTACGAGATATTATCGAGGCGGAAAAACCTGATTATATCGTTCCTGAGATCGAGGCCATTGCAACCGACACACTGATCGAACTCGAAGCAGAAGGGTTTACTGTCATCCCTACCGCACGAGCCGTCAGCCTCACCATGAATCGCGAAGGTATAAGACGCCTGGCTGCTGAGGAACTAGGCCTGGCAACATCTCCTTATCAGTTTGCCAGTAGCCGTGAAGATTTTGATGCTGCGCTAGACACGATTGGCTTGCCCTGTGTGATCAAACCCATCATGAGTTCTTCTGGCAAAGGTCAGAGCACTATTAAAACCAAAGCCGATATCGATAACGCCTGGGACTATGCACAGGAAGGTGGCCGTAGCGGCGCCGGTAAAATTATTATCGAAGGCTTTGTCGACTTTGATTATGAGATAACACTGCTGACAGTAAGGCACACCGGCGGCACCAGCTTTTGCGAACCAGTGGGACATGTACAGGTCGATGGCGACTATCGTCAATCATGGCAACCTCAGGCCATGTCAGAAACTGCCCTTCATAAGGCCCGTGACATCGCTACAAAAGTTACAGATGCTCTCGGGGGCCGTGGAATATTTGGCGTCGAGTTATTTATAAAAGGCGACGATGTTATCTTCAGCGAAGTATCACCACGCCCGCATGATACCGGCATGGTTACTATGATCTCACAGGATCTGTCACAGTTTGCTCTACATGCACGCGCCATTTTAGGCTTGCCAGTTCCAGCCATCCATTTTCACGGCCCCAGTGCAAGCAGCGTGATCCTGGTTAACGGTGAATCCAGCCACCTCACATTCAATAACCTTGAACAGGCACTCGACATACCTGATACACAGCTTCGCCTTTTCGGTAAACCCGAAGTCAAAGGCCAGCGTCGGATGGGGGTGGCACTAGCTAGGGGCGAGGATATTGAAGATGCAAAACAAAAAGCCATTAAGGTCTCACAAAAAATAACAACAACACTGTAAGAGCTTATGAGGAACATCTGCAAATCAACTATTTTTTTCCTGCTCCTTGCCAGTAGCAGTAGTTATTCAGTAGAGATAACACCCTTCTATGGTTTCCGCGATGGCGGTGATTTCAATGATGATACTGATGAGACAAATGAAAACACTGCCACTGTAGAAAACTCAACGATATACGGCCTGCTGGTGAGCTTTCCCTATGAACGTGGAAAAACAATCGAAGTATATTACAGTCATCAATCATCTGATTTAAGCGCTATAGATGTAACCACACCGGTTGCAACAACTAAAGAAAGTATACCGCTAACGATTGACTACCTGCATATCGGTGGCACCGCCCCCATCTCCGAAGAAACAAAGCTGCAGACATTTGTTAGCGGCGGCATGGGTTTCACCTATCTGAACCCAAAATTTCCCGACGCACAATCAGAATTGCGTCCTTCGTTCAGCCTTGGTGTAGGCCTTAAATGGCCCATGACTGAAAGCATAGCATTACGCTTAGAAACACGTGGCCTGGCCACCCTGTTTAACAATAACTCTGCATTGTTCTGCAACGGAGGCTGCAACCTGCGAGTGAGTGGCAGCGGTTTTTTTCAGATAGAAGTATTTGCTGGTGTAGCCATGAAATTTTAAACGCGATATAACCTATCTTCATGCAATAAAAAAGCGCTCATAATGAGTGCTTTTTTATTGCATGAAGATAGGGTCGTATTTAAAAATTATAAACTAACGTCATGCCCGCCTGGGTATCTGTTTTCTTATTCCCATCAGGTACATCGGATTTATTTTGTACCTTATAAGTAAATTTTAGCGCCAGGGTCTTATTGATATTCGCCTGAACGCCAGTGATCGACTCGGTCGAAGTAACACTCTCACCGATCTCCGTGCTCACGTCCTGAGTAAATTTAGAGTTCTCAGTAATTTTCCACCAGTATTTTGCAGCCAGGCGCAACACCGCTTCCTCATCGTTATTCTCATCATCAGGTTTATAGAATCTTACGCCTGGACCAACTTCAAGATCGAGTTCCATGTCATCCCGCTTGATAGCTTTATGACCATAACCCACTGAAACAACGTGATCATATTTAAAACCGCTGAAACGGTCTTTGTTTAAATCAATCAAACCGTATACATAGTTTAATTCATTAAACTTATAATCACTCTTACCTGATAGCTGATAACGCTCGGCAGAGACATCGCTGTTGCCATCATCATCATCAGCCTGCTGACCAAAAGCTTCGGCATGGCCGGTATGACGCCACTTCTCCACTTCGTATACCGTGTCAAACTTGCCAACCGTTGTTTGTGATACGGTGTTACCGGTGGTTCGAATAAAACCAAACTCAGCAGAGCTTGTCCACGGCGACTTCTCTTCCTTTGGCTTTTCTTCCTCTGCTGCAAACGTATTACACGCAGTGGCAAGTAGTGCAGTTAACATTATTAAATTAAAACTTTTTTTCATAATTTCACTTCTTCTATTTTTTTATAACTTTAGTTACATTAACTTTACGCGGCTTTATCTTGATGTATATCCATCTGAGGATAAGGAATAGAAATACCTTCGGCATCAAATGTTAGTTTAATCTTTTCATGCACATCACCGTAAACTCCCCAATAGTCAGTAGTTGCACACCATGGACGAACGTTAAAATTAACACTACTATCAGCAAGCTCACCTACAGCAACCGTTGGAGCAGGATCTGCCAAAATACGATCATCTTCACTCAGTATGCGATTAATGATTGCTTTCGCTTGCAACAGATCATCGTCATAACCAATGCCAAAGACCATATCAACTCGGCGAGTCGCACGTCTTGAATTATTTGTAATCGTGCCACCATATACCGCACCGTTTGGAATTATGATCTCTCTATTATCACCCGTGCGCATAGTAATACTAAATATACCTATCTGTTCAACCACACCAGAAACACCCGCAGCTTCGATAAAATCACCAGAACCAAATGGGCGGAAGATAATCAACATCACCCCTGAGGCTAAATTCTGCAAGGTGCCCTGTAATGCCAAACCGATAGCTAAACCAGCAGCACCGATCAATGCAATCATTGATGTTGTGTCTACACCTAACTGATCTAACGATGCGATAACAACAAAAAGTAATAATACTGTTTTAACTATCGATGCAATAAAGTTGATAAGAATAGTATCAACTTTCGCCTTATCCATTATTTTCTTAGCTATGTTCACGATGATATTTACGACGAACTTACCTATAATAAATATGGTAAGCGCCATTACTATGTTGATGCCCCAGGGCAAAACATAGGTTTCTATTAACTGCTGTATATCTATATTATTTAATTCTTCTGGCATGATGACGATCCCCTTTTCTATACGTTTATTTAACAACCGAAAAGTCTATATAACTTTCCGGCCCAATTTCAAAGATTCGAATACTATCATAATAATTTAGAGTAACTCCTATCTACGCTAGCCTGAAGCCTCATTGACACAAAATTTAACAATTCATCGTTAAAACTATGCAATTTTCGCGATATTTACTAAGATTACCCCGTAATTAACTATTTTTTTAAGATTATGATAATCGATATCCCCGGCGTCACCGAAAGACGACAGTCCCCCCGTTATTCAGTAGACCTGGCGCTTGATCTGGTCCTGGAAAACGGCAACATAGCCACCGTTAGCACTCGCAACATCTCCAGTTGTGGACTACAACTTATCTGCGATACCTGGGTAACGGAGGCAATAGAACCCCGTGGCATCCAGAATCATTCGATAAGCCACATTAGAATCAAAGTAATTACCGAGCTTCCCATCGTTGACCGGAATAGCGCGGATAAGAACAAAACCTCAACCAAAAAGCTCTATGCCAACTGTCGTATAATGTCTGTGCAACGAATGTCGCAGGAGATGTATATGCTAAACCTGGTTTTTATTGATTTTGAAAATGGCACAGAAAATGTTCTGGATGAATTTCTGGATCAGTACGCTCAAAAAAAAACAGTGATTAACACAACAGCCTGAGTTTATTTAAACGCTTCATTTCTCACTCACCCTGTTTCGTTATTTTTTTTTGACACCTACGATACGCCTAGGGCAATAAAGTATCACCCATCAAAAAGACATCAATCTCACGAGCGGCCTCACGGCCTTCATTGATCCCCCAAACCACAAGTGATTGACCGCGTCGACAATCACCCGCAGTAAAGATACCGTCGACATTAGTTTTATACTTGCCATATTCTGCTTTGTAATTTGAGCGATCATCGTAATTGACATAAACGGCGTCACTAACATAATGCTCTGGACCTAAAAATCCCATCGATAGTAAAACAAGGTCTGCCGGCCAGACTGTTTCCGTACCAGCAATCTCTTCCATCTTCCACTGGTCATCAACCTTTGTCCAACGCACATGAACTATTTTTACACCTGAAACGTTACCGCTACCGTCATCGATAAACTCTTTGGTAAGTATGCCGTACTCACGCGGGTCACGACCAAAACGCTCAATGCTCTCTTCATGGCCATAGTCCACACGATGAATGCGCGGCCATGATGGCCATGGATTATCTTCAGCACGCTGCGCTGGTGATTGAGGTAACAGCTCAAAATTAACCATCGATTTGCAACCATGTCGCAACGATGTACCGATACAGTCTGTTCCGGTATCTCCGCCACCGATAACGATGACGTTTTTATCTTTTGCGGAAATATATTTTCCATCTTCCATATCGGAGTCCAGAAAGTCTGCATCTAAAAGAGCACGGGTGTTTGCGGTTAAAAACTCCATCGCTAGATGAACACCCTTTAACTCACGTCCAGGAACATTCAGATCACGAGCTTTCGTCGCACCGGTTGCAAACAGTAACGCGTCGTTCTCTTTATGCAGCAATTGTGCATCGACCGCATCCTCACCAACACCACCGACATCCGCATTGGTAACAAAAACCACACCCTCTTCTTTCAGTAAATCAACACGGCGCTGTACAACATCCTTACCCAGTTTCATATTGGGTATGCCGTACATCAGCAGGCCACCAATACGGTCAGCGCGCTCATAGACGCTAACACTGTGACCGGCTTTATTTAATTGTGCAGCAGCAGCAAGACCGGCAGGCCCCGAACCAACAATAGCAACATTCTTACCGGTTCTGACTTCCGGTGGTATTGCTCTAATCCAGTTTTCGGCAAAGCCTTTATCAACAATAGCGTTTTCAATATTTTTAATAGTAACGGCAGGATTAGTGATACCTAACACACATGAACCCTCACATGGCGCAGGGCAAACACGACCGGTAAACTCCGGGAAGTTGTTAGTTTTATGCAACCGATTCAATGCCGTCTGCCACTTATCCGTATAGACAAGGTGATTCCACTCGGGTATCAGATTATTTACCGGGCAGCCATTATCAGACTGACAGAACGGAACACCACAATCCATGCAACGCGCACCCTGAGTTTTAAGATGAGCTATATCATGCGTACCGGTAAAGATCTCTCCATAATCTTTTACGCGCACACTAATCTCACGATACTTTTCAGTCTCGCGCTTAAATTCTTTAAAACCGGTTGGTTTACCCATACTGTTCTCTTTTCAATCGAAAATGAAAAATATCTAAGCTTTGCTTTTTATCAACATTATTCATAAATTATTTATTTTTTTGTTATTCATTTCCATCAGAATAAATTTAATGATGAGTGATTTATTTTTTCATTTTTCACTGTTCATTTTTCATTGCGCGTTTACGCCACAGCTTTTTGTTGCGCCATCTCTTTCAAAACGCGCTTATAGTCTGTTGGCATCACCTTCACAAACTGCTTGATCACTTCAGGCCAATTTTCAAGTGCTGCTTTGGCTACTTCAGAACCAGTGTATTTAAGGTGGTTTTCAATTAACGTTTTTACTTCATTTATATCTGCGTCATCTTGCAACGACTCCAGCTCAACCATCTCCTTGTTACACAATGACGCAAAGGTTTTATTCTTGTCCCAGATGTATGCGATACCGCCACTCATTCCAGCAGCAAAGTTTCGGCCGGTCGCACCGAGCACAACCACGCGACCACCTGTCATGTATTCACAACCATGATCACCAACACCTTCAACGACCGTGTTTGCACCACTGTTACGCACACAGAAACGTTCCGCCGCTATACCTCTAAAATAAGCCTCACCAGAAGTAGCGCCATACAGAACAGTGTTACCTGCGATGATATTATCTTGCGCAACGATCGTGCTGTTTTTTGCAGGGTACATGATCAGACGACCGCCCGACAAACCTTTGCCTGCATAGTCATTTGCATCACCTTCAAGTTCGATGGTCACGCCTGGATACAACCAGGCACCCAGGCTTTGACCGGCAGAACCTTCAAGTTTTATATGTACCGTATCATCAGCCAGTGGTTTACCCTCATTTGCTTTTGCCAGTTCATGTGACAGCATGGTACCTACCACACGGTTGGTATTAACAACTGGCAATTGCATCGATACCTTTTCACCATATTCTATTGTTGCGCGCGCGCGTTTGATAATTTCATTATCCAGCGCTTTTTCAAGGCCATGATCTTGCGTCTGTGTGCGATAGACTTCGACACCTGCATGCGGTTTTACGGCAGGTGTTAATAATGCCGTCAAATCGATACCTTTCTCTTTCCAGTGATCTATCGCTACGTTTGCTTCTAACACGTCGACACGGCCAATCATTTCATTAACACTGCGGAAGCCCAATGAAGCCATATGTTCGCGCATGTCTTCAGCCACCATAAACAGGTAGTTAACGACATGCTCTGGTTTACCATTGAACTTTTTACGTAGCTCCTTATCCTGAGTTGCGATACCGACCGGGCAGGTATTTAAATGACACTTACGCATCATGATACAACCCAGAGTAATCAATGGTGCAGTAGAAAATCCAAATTCTTCAGCGCCGAGCAGTGCAGCGATAGCGATATCGCGACCAGTTTTTAACTGGCCATCAGTCTGCACCGTGACACGTGAACGCAGATCATTCATCACCAATGTTTGATGTGTTTCAGCTACACCCAACTCCCAGGGTAAGCCAGCATGTTTTACAGATGTTAATGGTGATGCACCGGTACCACCATCATGACCGGCGATAACGATATGATCGGAAAAAGCTTTGGTTACGCCAGAGGCGATAGTACCAACACCTATTTCAGCAACCAGCTTTACACTGATACGTGCCGACGGGTTCGCGTTTTTCAGATCGTGAATGAGTTGCGCTAAATCTTCGATCGAATAAATATCGTGATGTGGTGGCGGACTGATCAAACCGACGCCCGGGGTTGAGTGGCGGATACGTGCAATGTTTTCATCTACCTTACCACCAGGTAACTCACCACCTTCACCGGGTTTAGCGCCTTGTGAAATTTTGATCTGTAACTCATCCGCGTTACTCAGATACCACATGGTCACGCCAAAACGGCCGGACGCAACCTGTTTGATGGCCGAACGTTTTGAATCGCCGTTTGCCATCGAGGTAAAGCGCGCGGCATCCTCACCACCTTCACCGGTATTGGATTTTCCACCCATACGGTTCATCGCGATAGCCAGTGTTTCATGACTTTCAGCAGAGATAGAACCAAAACTCATCGCGCCGGTAACAAAACGCTTAACGATATCTTTTGCTGACTCAACTTCCTCTAATGGAATTGCACCGCCGTTAGCATCTTTTTTGAATTTCAATAAACCACGTAAAGTTGCACGGCGTGTCGAATCATCATCCGATACTTTAGCAAACTGCTTATACGCCTCTTTACTATTGGTGCGGGCGGCAAGCTGAATATTTTCTATCGTCTTCGGATTCCACATATGAACTTCACCGCCACTGCGCCAATGGAAGTCACCTGGATTGTCGAGCACGGGTAAACGTACCAGATTGCGGTGCGGGTAAGCTTTTTCGTGGCGACGCAAAGATTCTTCTGCCAGCGTTTCCAGGTCGACACCTTTGATGCGACTAGCCGTGCCTTTAAAGCTACGTGCGATAACATCTTCACCCAGACCGACAGCTTCAAATATCTGCGCACCTTTGTATGAATGCAAAGTGGAGATACCGATTTTAGCCATCACTTTCAACATACCCTTAGCGACACCTTTACGGTAGGCGGCAACGATTTTTTCATCGCTATATTTATCCCCGTCTAACAGACCTTCACGCTGCGACTGGAATAAAGCCTCAAACGCCAGGTAAGGATTTATTGCGTCAGCGCCAAAACCGATCAACAAACAATGATGATGCACTTCACGTGCCTCTCCGGTTTCGAGCACGATACCGATACGCGTACGCTCCTGATTATCGACCAGGTGGTGATGCACTGCGCCAGTTGCCAACAATGTACTTACCGGCACGCGTGTTGCAGAAACATTCCTGTCTGACAATATCAGCAAGCTGTAACCGTCTTTGATCGCCTGACTGGCTTCAGCACAGATAGCGTCTAAACGTTTGCCAAGTCCTGTAGCACCCTCTGCCTTGTCATACGTGATATCGATGGTTTTTGTTTTCCAGCCACGATGGTTCAGATGCTTTAATGCTGCCAGCTCTTCGTTGGTTAAAATAGGGTGCGGTACACATAAGCGATTTGCGTGTTGCTCGGTTGTTTCCAGCAAGTTACCTTCTGGCCCGATATAACATTCCAGCGACATCACCACTTCTTCACGGATCGAATCGATTGCCGGATTGGTCACCTGCGCAAACAGTTGCTTGAAGTAATCGTAGATCATTCGCGGTTTATCGGATAAACACGCCAGCGCAGAATCGTTACCCATCGAACCCACCGGGTCACGCAATTCACGCACCAGCGGCAGCAACATAAATTGCATGGTTTCTACCGTGTAACCGAATGCCTGCATACGCGGGATAATCGTCTCGGGTTCGAAACCATGGGCTTCTTTGTCAGAACTAAGTTCGGATAATTTTATTTCCTGACTTTTCAACCATTCACCGTAAGGATGACGTGTTGCAAAATCATTTTTTAAAACATCATCGGATATCAATTCACCTTTTTCGAAATCGATAAGAAACATCTTACCGGGTTGCAAACGGCCTTTAAATTTCACATCCGCTGGATCAACATCGACCACGCCAACTTCTGATGCCATGATCACTCGATCATCCTTCGTTAAATAATAACGACTGGGACGCAGACCATTACGATCCAGTACCGCGCCGATACATTGACCATCAGTGAATGCAATCGATGCAGGACCATCCCATGGCTCCATCATCGTTGAATTGAATCGATAGAAATCTTTTTTTGCCTGAGTCATATTCTTATCAGACTGCCAGGCTTCTGGCACCATTAACATCACCGCTTCCTGCAGGCTGCGGCCAGACATTAACAAAAATTCTAAAACGTTATCAAAGTTACCTGAGTCGGAGCAATCATTCTCTGCGATTGGAAACAGGCTATCAATCTCACAACCAAAGTCATCACTCTGAACCATACCCTGCCGTGCAGTCATCCAGTTTCTGTTGCCTAGCAGCGTATTGATTTCACCATTGTGACTCATGTAGCGATTCGGCTGCGCTCTATCCCATGAAGGGAAAGTATTGGTGCTAAAACGTGAATGCACCATAGCAATATGCGATGCATAATCGGTATTCTGTAAATCCAGGTAAAACGTTTTCACCTGCAAAGCATTTAACATGCCTTTGTAGATAATAATGCGCGGCGATAACGAGCAGATGTAAAACATTTTTCTTTGCGCTAAGGATTTGTTGTAACGTAAATCATGAGTACTGCGTTTGCGAATAACATACAACTGGCGCTCGAAATCTTTACCTTCAACGCCGACCGCTTCGATATACAACTGCAGGATCACAGGCTGTGCTAACCGGGCTGTTGGGCCAATGTCGGCACCTTCCGTATCAATCGGCACTTCACGCCAGCCAAGACATTTTTGTCCTTGCTCCGCAATAATTTTTTCAACACCTGCGATGCATTGCGCACGCTCGGCATCATCGACGGGCAAGAACACGTTACCCGCGGAATACAGACCCGCTTCGGGCAGGTCAACAGATAAATCCCGCTTCGCTACTTTTACGCAAAAATCGTGTGGTAGGCCGGTTAATATGCCAGCGCCGTCACCGGTATTTGCTTCACAGCCACAACCGCCACGGTGCTCCATGCGCTGCAGCATAATTTCAGCATCAGCCACGATCTGATGGCTGGCTTTACCTTTAATATGAGCTACAAATCCGACGCCGCAGCTGTCTTTTTCGAACGCCGGGTCATATAAACCCTGTTTTTCAGGGAATCCGAATTGTATTTGTTGCTTTAATGTTGAGCTCATAGTTAACCCGTAAGCACCCACGCAGCATCAGCTACTGGATATAATTTTAATGAAATCAGGTAATTAACGCGGATTATTACGAAGCGACCATGCTTTCCCGACTAGTTTTTTACTGACCTGCCCCACCATATAAATATGCAGCCATTTCATTCGCGACAAATCACAGGCAGGGCCGCGTATTTTAGCGAAAATAAGCCGCCGTGGAAAGCACGCATATGCGCCAACAACGCCAATCGGATACTACGACTAATACAGGACAGCTCTATAAGGTCAGATTACCTCATTTAACCAGCTGTTAAAAAATAATTCACTTTGCACTTCTAATTGTTGAGCATATCGATATGTCTCACGCCGTAACTCGGTAACACTTACATCCGTGGCCTGCATGATTTCACCGATATGACCAATAAACCATTGTTCCAATCCACGCTGGGTTACCTCCGGATGAAATTGCAGGGCAAGAATATTTTCACCCACGCTGAACGCCTGATTATCATACTTATCCGTAGACGCCAGCAATACTGCCTTTTCTGGTAGATCAAAAGTTTCGCCATGCCAATGCAACATGGAACAATGTTTCGCGTTTAGATAACGCAGCGCACTATGCTCACCAGCGGTTGTCAGCTGCAACCTGTTCCAGCCGATTTCTTTTTCCTGTCCCGGATAGATTTTTGCACCCATCGCACAGGCGATTAATTGCGCACCCAGGCAGATACCCAGTGTGGGTTTATCTGCAGCTATGCGCTGCTTTAATAAGCCAATCTCTGTTTCGATGAAAGGAAATAGCGCCGCATCATTAACACTGATGGGGCCACCCAAAATAATAAGCAGTGAATCTGAAACTGCATCAATCTGCGACAGGTCGTCGATGCCTGCATCGAAATAATTAATCTCAACATCCTGTGCCTGTAAAACCGAGGTAAAACTACCCAGATCCTCAAAAGCCAGATGCCGAATAACATTAACCCTCATACCTCTTTCCTCATTTTTCTACCTATTGGTTTTACCATTAGCGTAAAATGTGCCTTTATAATACTCGCGTTAAGATAACACTAGAAGCTGATTTTATCCCGGAAACCTGACAAAGATGCCTGCAACATTACATACCAGCCACATTAAAAGCTTACCCCTGCTTCACAGCGGTAAGGTTCGCGATATCTATGATATTGATGATAACTATATGTTGATCGTCACCACAGATCGTCTGTCTGCTTTTGATGTCATCATGCCGACCCCGATACAGGGCAAAGGCATTATCTTAAATCAGGTTACCCAGTTCTGGATGAACAAACTTTCACACATCATTCCTAATCAGCAGTGTGATCTCAAGCTTGAAGATGTTTTACCGGATGAGAACGAGCGTGCCGAAGTTGCCGACCATGCCATGATTGTCAAAAAACTGAAAGCCCTACCCATCGAGGCCATCGTGCGTGGTTATATTATCGGTTCCGGCTGGAAAGATTATCAGGCCACCGGCACAGTTTGCGGCATCGCTCTACCGCCTAATCTACAGCTAGCAGATAAACTGCCCGAAGCCATCTTTACTCCATCCACCAAGGCTGCTGTGGGTGCACATGATGAAAACATAAACTACGCCCAATCGAAAAAACTGCTAGGCGAAGACATTGCCAGGCAGGTGCGTGATGTCAGCCTGCAACTCTATAAAGAAGCCGCTGACTACGCTTTACAACGCGGCATAATCATAGCTGACACCAAATTCGAATTCGGCCTGGATAAAGAGGGTCGACTAACACTGATCGATGAGGTATTAACTCCTGACTCATCACGCTTCTGGCCTAAAGAACAATACCAGCCCGGTAGCAGCCCGGTGAGTTTCGACAAACAGTTTGTACGTGATTACCTGGAAACTCTGGACTGGAATAAAACAGCCCCAGGACCAGATCTCCCGCAATCAATCGTGAAAAAGACCGCCGAAAAATATGAATATGCAAAAAAATTACTTATGGAGTAAAAACCATGCAAGGTGTTTTTATCACAGGGACGAGCACTGATGTTGGTAAAACCTTTGTTGGCGTTGCAATCGCCAAAGGCTTAACCAAACTAGGCATAAAAGTTATACCACGAAAACCGATCGAGTCTGGCTGCCTCAGACAAGGTGGTGAACTTATCCCACAGGATGCCAGCGCATTAATGACAGCGGCAAATTACCAGGGCACACTCACTGAAATATGCCCCTATCGTTTCGAGCCCCCTGTTTCACCGGTGCGAGCTGCCCACCTTGCCAACAAAGTGATTACCACGGAGCAACTGGTAAACATTTGCTTACAGGGCAGTGAACAAGGATTTACTTTAGTCGAAGGCGCTGGAGGGTTTTATTCACCCTTAGCCGAGAATGGACTTAACGCTGACCTAGCACTGGGATTACAGCTGCCTGTCCTGTTGGTTGCCGATGATCGACTCGGCGTGATCAACCAGGTATTACTCAATGTCGAAGTCATCCAGATGCGTGGCTTACAACTGGCAGGGGTGGTTTTGAATACACTGGATGAATCGAACAGTGGCTACATGAACAACAGTGCAGATCTGCGTGAACGCCTCTCTTGCCCAGTGTTTAGCAACACTTTCAGTAAAGATGGAAACGTCGAATTATCTGAAGCTTTAATCGAGATGTTGATTTCATCTTCCGGTTCAAAGGATTCTCATATTGGGGTTGTTGGTTAGCTTTTTCTCTGGGTTTTATTGAGCAATATTTTACCTGGGTGGTTTAGTCAGGCATTGCGGTTCTCGCACCGTAGGATATATAC
>CAWBXM010000005.1:0-35263 GCA_963792545.1 uncultured Gammaproteobacteria bacterium
CCCGCAATGTGTACGGAACGCGTTGAAAGATGAATGATAAACAATACCTAGTAGGTCACCAGTCCGCGGGGTGTCCAGACCGCAACCGTAAAGAAATCCGTGGCGGCCATCAGTCCCAAGTAATTTCAAGAAGGTCGTCCACGAGGTGCGCTTCTCTCGCTCCGGCGCCGGTTCTATGCCATGCCTTTTCAGGATATTCTTGACCGTGTTCGGTGCAATGATGTGCCCGAGATTGGCGAGTGCGCCTTGTATTCGGTCGTAGCCCCAGGAGAGATTCTCCCTCGCCATGCGTAGCACCAGATCGGTGATCTCTTGCGCAACGCGGGGCCGACCCGGTCCCTGCCTGGCATAGGTCCACTTCTGCGCGATAAGCTTACTGGGTTACCTGTTTTGCAGTGCGACATAAACGTTTCACGAGCATAAACTGTTTGTGTGTCTGACTGATTTTTGTCCACAGCAGCAAGATAATCGCGAGCCATGTTTAAGCATTCTTCGGGTGATGCAGCGTAAGCTGCTGGAGTGGAGAGCAGTAGTAGTGTGATGAAGATGAAACGCATAATTACTCCTTGGTTGTTTGGTGAAAGTACTTCATCAGCGTCTTTCTAAGAGTATTTAGTGAATTTATTGTTTATGTTTTGAAGTATAGGTGTCGAGAGTATAATTTCCAGTGTTATTAAATTAAGTGCCTTATATTTATGGTCGGCTATTGTTTAGCCGTTATTAAGCCTGCTACGTAATTGTTCGATTTCTTCTATCAACTCTAGCGCTAATGCGATGCCGGCAAGGTTTATACCTAAGTCACGTTGTAAGCGTCTGGCTTTCTGCACACGTTGGATGCTGGTGCCTTTAAAGCACCAGTGTGATTTCTCGATGCCGCTGGGCTCGATAAAACCTTCATCGACCAGTTCGATAATGTAGTCGGCGCGCACTGCGCAGGCATCGCATAACTGGCGTAATGTCAGACGTGTTTCGTTTTCCACGATATGACCACTGAGAATATCGGTTGTTTGTTCAGCCATGGTTATACCCCCAGCTTCGCGCGCGGATTAAAATTAAAAGACTGTTTCATTTTCTCGTAAGCCTCTTTTTCTTTGTCGGTATTCGCAGGAGGTGTCGTGATCTGTAGTATCACATACAGATCACCCGCACTATTGCTACTGGAGCTGGCAGGTATGCCGCGTCCTTTAAGTCGCATCTTGCTGCCATTAGCTGAACCCGGTTTTATCTTTAAATCGACTGCGCCGCCAGGTGTTGGTGCTTTTATGCTGGCACCCAGAGCCGCCTCCCATGGTGCGATGGGGAGGTTGAGATAGACATCGCGACCTTCCACCCGGTAGATGCTATGTGGATTAAATTCGATTTCGATGTATAAGTCACCGGCTTGTCCCTGTCCCATGCCCGGGTTACCCTGGCCACTGAGGCGGATGTGTTGCCCCTGTTTGACGCCCTTGGGTATGTTGACCTTGAGAACACGCTCTTTCGTGCTAACGTGGCCGCCGGCATCAACACCGGGCACACGTAGGCTGATGGAGCGGGTTGCACCATTCATCGCATCTTCCAGATCGATCAGGATTTTTGCATGATGGTCGCTGCCGGCGGAGTGAAAGCCGGACTGCTGGCGTCCGCCGTGTGATCTGCTGCCGGCCTGTTGAAAGCCCTGACCAAAAAGTGATTCAAAAAAGTCGCTGAAAGCGCCGCTACCCGCTTCACGATATTGCGAATCACCGCGGCCAGTAAAGCCGCCACCGCCGAATTCAAAGCCGGCATCCCAGTCAGGCGGTGCATTAAAGTCCTGCCCGGCTTTCCAGTTAGCGCCTAGCTGGTCATAAGCTGCACGTTTTTCAGGGTCTTTTAGAACTTCGTAAGCTTCGCCCACTTCTTTAAAGCGTATTTCAGCGTCAGATTCTTTACTGACATCTGGGTGATATTTACGAGCGAGTTTTCGATAAGCGCGTTTAATCTCATCTTGCGTCGCGGTGCGTTCCACGCCCATTAATTGGTAATAGTCTTTATATTCCATCGATGAAGGATACTTTTGTTGTGTGAAAGGTTAATAGAATTGTTACAGTTTATAGAACTATATTGGGGGTAATATTGATGGATATCAATAGTGTATCGTTTGTATTTAAGTTGTTGTGGGTCAGAAAAGCCGATGGAATACCATCTTCAAACGTGGGGAAGTGATTTTGATATGTTTAATAATCAGTTTTAGTGTTTAATGCAGTGAAGTAATTAGTTACTATAAACAGATTATTTAATCCTCTAGAAATCTATTCAATCGTTATGAAACAAAAAATAATCAACATGCTCGAGTTGCAGGACTCGATGAACTCAAAAGTTAATCCTGAGTGGCGTAGTGCAGGTAATGAGTGGTATCGCGCTATCTGGATGGAAGCTTCTGAAATGCTTGAACACTATGGCTGGAAGTGGTGGAAGAAGCAGGAGCCGGAGTATTATGCAGGTGAAGCTTGAAGTGGTTGATATCGTGCATTTCGCTTTAAGCATTCGTTTAGAGAAAGACCAGCCTCTTGATGAAACCGCAGAGTTGATCGCCGCTGACTTTGAGAACTCGATGCAGGCAGAAGATATACGTAAAACCATCGAATGTCTGGCGCTGGTGACGCTGACTGATCAGGGAGCGCATTTCACTTTTATAGCGGGGATAATGAAATATCTTGATATGTCCTTTGATGAGTTATATGAGATATACGTCGGTAAGAATGTATTGAATATGTTCAGACAGGACAATGGTTATAAAGAAGGGACCTATAATAAGGTGTGGAACGGGCGGGAAGATAATGAATATCTCGCCGATATAATGAAGCAGTTAGATGGTGATAGTCAGTCATTTCAGAATGATATTTATTCTGCGCTTACGCAAAATTATGCGGCGTAAAAAACTTGTGTCATGACTAATAAAAAGGCACCCGTGTGGTGCCTTTTTATGTTTTTTAGACGTACTTTGCCTGTTTTTTCGGGTATAAAGAATCAACCGTACCGACAATTTTTTCGTCAGGTTTATATGCAATAGTTGGGTCTTTAGCAGGATAATTCAGGCTGTACAAAAAATGTCGCATGCAGTTAATTCTTGCGCGTTTTTTATCATCTGATTTAACTACAACCCATGGTGCATCCGCAGTATCAGTATGAAAGAACATGCTACGCCTGGCTTCGGTGTAATCGTCCCATTTATCCAGTGACTCCAGGTCAATAGGGCTGAGTTTCCAGTGTTTTAACGGGTCGTGTGATCGTGAGTGGAAGCGGCGCAACTGTTCATGACGGCTGACTGAGAACCAGTATTTCCGCAGGATTGTACCGGAGTGGACTATCATGCGTTCCAGCTCTGGAGCGGTACGCAAAAACTCCAGATGTTCCTCCGGTGTGCAAAAATGCATGACACGTTCCACACCAGCACGGTTGTACCAGGAGCGGTCAAACAGTACGATTTCCCCATTGGTCGGCATCTGCTCAATATAACGCTGAAAATACCATTGCCCCAGCTCTTTGTTCGTCGGTTTTTCCAGGGCAACGACATGTGCAGAGCGTGGGTTTAAGTGCTCCATGAAGCGTTTGATTGTACCGCCTTTGCCGGCCGCATCACGACCTTCAAAAAAACCGACGATGCGTTTTTGTTCTTCTTTTACCCAGACCTGAACCTTTAACAGCTCAGCCTGTAGCATCTGTTTCTCTTGCTCATATTCTGATGTGCTGATCTTTTTAGTGTAGGGGTATTCTCCCAGATCATAACTGATCTGCAGTAGATCGTTGGCAGAAATAATGTCTGGTGATGCCAGTACTTTTGCAGGGTCTGACATGTCAGCAAGGATTTCTTTCAAATCTTTTTTAGTGCGTTTTTCTTTGATAGTGTCTTTGGCGACAGCTTTTATGTTATTGGTGTTTTTAGTGTCCATAGTTTTTTCGCTTAATTTAGGAGTGAACAATCACTAAGTGTATCAAATTACGGCATTGAATTTCTTTGATAAAGATCATGAATTATACAATTCATGCGGATTGGTTCTAAGATATGAGTGGCATGAGATTGACAGTTTCTGCCGACATAAAGCTTGTATGTTTGAATCATTGTGTTCAATATCGATTAACTGAAAAATAAGGAGCTGTTCCATGAATGATATCTTTGATCTGGTTTTTAATTTCTGGGTAGGTTTCGCCGTACTGACTATCGTGTTGGTGAAATCATCGATTAAGTTTGTTCCGCAAAATCGTGCTTACGTAGTTGAGCGTTTTGGTAAATTTAATAAAACCATGGAGGCAGGCTTGAATTTCATCCTGCCTTTTATTGATAAGGTGGCTTATGACCGTTCGTTAAAGGAACACGCGTATGATGTGCCAAGTCAGGCGGCGATTACTCGTGACAATATCCAGCTGGTGGTCGATGGCGTTTTATATCTCAAAGTCCTTGATCCATATAAAGCCTCTTATGGTGTTGATAATTATGTCTATGCAGTAACTCAGCTTGCGCAGACAACGATGCGTAGTGAGATAGGCAAGATCGAGCTGGATAAAACCTTCGAAGAGCGTGAAGCGCTCAATACCAATATCGTTGCACAAATAAATGATGCCTCCGAGCCCTGGGGTGCGCAGGTATTGCGTTATGAGATCAAAGATATCGAGCCACCGCGTACTGTGCTGGAAGCGATGGAACGGCAAATGAAAGCCGAGCGTGAAAAACGTGCGTCCATACTGGAGTCAGAAGGTGAGCGACAGTCAGCGATCAATGTTGCTGAAGGACAAAAGCGTGCGAGAGTGCTGGCAGCTGAAGCGGATAAAGCGGAGCAGATTTTGAACGCTGAAGGTGAGGCGCAGGCGATCATCGCCGTGGCCGATGCCAGAGCTAAGGCGCTGGAAGTTGTGGGTGCGGCGGCAATTCAGGAGGCTGGTCAGAAAGCGATTCAATTAGATCTGGCGGAAAGTGCTATCCGGGCAAAAGAAGCTATCGCCAGGCAGTCGTCGGTTGTTTTGTTAAGTGACGAAAAGACTAGTGCTGCAAATGTTGTTGCAGAGGCAATGACAATTATTAATTCTATCAACAGCAAAAGTAACGATGCTGGTGGAGCCGCTTAAAATGGTGGATTACATTAATAATCACATGCCCGGCTTCTGGATTGCACTGGGCTTTGCCTTGCTGGCTGCTGAAGTTCTTCTGTTTGGATTTACCACGATTATATTTTTATTCGCCGGCCTGGGTGCGCTAGCTTCCGGACTGCTGATGAGTGCCGGTTTGATACCGGAAACCTGGATTGCCGGTACTGCGTGTTTTGGTATTGCAACAGGGGTCAGCAGTGCTATCTTGTGGAAACCGCTGATGTCAATGCAAAACAGGTCAGTGCCTGTGCAGAAACCAAGCAGTGATATCGTTGGTCTCGAGTTTGTGCTAACGGATGATATTAGTACTATAGCGCCAGGCAGTTACCGTTATTCAGGCGTAGACTGGAAAGTTGAGATCGATAGTAGCAGTGATCTGGATGAATTAGCTAAGGGAGTGCGTGTGGTCGTGGTAACGGTAGGCGTGGGTTTGCTGGGCGTGGTTAAAGCAGGGCAATAAAAAAACCCGGCCTAAGTAATGTAGATGGCCGGGTTTTATTGCCTTGTAAAAATAAGGCTGTATAAAAAAGCTAGATGATTATTTGATCTTAGCTTCTTTATACATAACGTATTTGCGTATCGTTGGATCGAATTTCTTCATCTCCAGCTTTTCGGGCATCGTGCGTTTATTCTTGGTCGTAGTGTAGTAGTGACCAGTATTCGCAGATGAGACCATTTTGATTTTATCGCGCATGATTATCTCCTAAATTAGACTTTTTCGCCGCGTGAGCGCATTTCAGCAAGTACAGTATCGATACCTTTTTTATCGATAATACGCATACCGTTAGCGGTTACTCGTAGCTTTACATGACGATTCTCACTCTCAACCCAAAAACGGTGGCTATGCAAATTCGGCAAGAAACGACGTCTTGTCTTATTGTGAGCATGAGATACGTTGTTACCGGCGACTGGGCGTTTTCCAGTGACCTGACATACTCTAGACATTGTGATAACTCCTAAAATGGGGTCCGATGGCTAACCATCTGATAGCGAACCGAGCCCTTAAAAATTGAGCCGGCAATTCTAGCGGAGAATAACTGCGCTGACAAGTAAAATAATGACTCAATTTAAAGTCTTCTTATGGCTTATTCAAAGACCTATCTCAACGCTAGAGGTATGTATAATACGACTTCACTGTAGTCAATCACTAAATCAACAGAAAACCGGCAAGAGAGCAGTTCAGATGGCGCTAGATATCGTATTTATCGAAGATTTGCGTATAGAGACTATTATAGGCATCTATGACTGGGAGCGAGAAGTAAAGCAGACTATTTCTCTGGATATCGAAATGGCGGCAGATAACATAAAACCAGCCTCCACAGAAGATATTGATGATGCTCTCAACTATAAAGCCGTCGCCAAGCGATTGATTGCATTCACTGAGGAAAGTCAGTTCCAGTTGGTGGAAACGTTGGCGGAGCGGCTGATTGCCATTATATTAACTGAGTTTGACGTGCCCTGGTGCCGCCTGAAGCTGAGTAAACTGGGCGCGGTCACCGGCTCGCATTCGGTGGGTGTAATAATCGAACGCGGACAGCGTTAGGTCTCTTGATGGCTACCATCTTCATCAGTCTGGGCAGTAATATAGAACGTGAGAAAAATACCCGTGCTGGTATTACTGCCTTAAAGCAGGCTTTCGGTGCATTACGTTTGTCTTCAGTGTATGAGAGCGAAGCAGTGGGTTTTGCTGGTGATGCTTTTTATAACATGGTGATTGGCTGTGAGGTCGATACACCGGTATTTGAAACCAACCAGATATTACGTGATATCGAAGATATAAATGGACGTGATCGTAGTGGCCCAAAATTTTCTTCACGTACACTGGATCTGGATCTGTTGCTGTACGATGATTTGATTATCAATGAAAATGGCCTGCAGCTACCGCGTGCTGAGATATTGAAAAATGCCTTTGTACTGTGGCCGCTAGCGGAGATTGCGGGAAAACTAAAACATCCAGAAACAGGGCAGAGTTACGCTGAGTTATGGTCTGCTTTCGACAAAACGAAAGAAAATATCGAGCCGGTTAGCTTCACGTTTTAGGAACATGCTTCAGTTTGAAGTGAGCGGTAAATTTATGAATCTTGATTCTATTCCCTGCGACATTTTTGTTGATATATCCGGTACTGACTGTGCGCTGCCTTTTTCAAAACTTAACGATGCATTAGCCGTTTTGTTGCCAGAGCAGACCTTATTGGCCGTATCAAAAAAACAGGCTTTACAAAATGATATGCCGGCGTTTTGCCGGCAGCGGAATCTACAGTTGGTCGACCAGGGTGAGATGGATGAAATGTTTTATTTTTTGATCAAACAATAAAAAACTCACCAGTAATTACAAGTGTATGAGAGGGTGTTATCGGCCAAAATGCTTACTGAAAGAAAAAACAATTGTCCACAGATGAACGCAAATGAACACAGATAAAAAACTGTTTATTGTTTTATAGTGTAGGTAGGGCACTGCCCGAAAGAATACGGCATATACATGAATAAAACGGCAGACAGTGCTGGCCTACAAAAGGTTTATATCTTGTTTAATTATCTGTGTTCATTTGCGTTCATCTGTGGACAAAATTTTTTTAAGTTTTTCCAACGACTGCTTAGTATTGCAATCAGACTCTATAATAGGGTTTATCCCTTCATTTTTTCGGCAAGAAACTCGATCATGTGTTTTACTTTCTGTGGCACAAATTTTCGCTCCGGGTAGACAGCATGTATGTCATACGTGGTGGGTTTGTAATCTTCAAGAATAACTTTTAGCCGCCCCTGCTTGATCTGCTCGCGCGCATACCATTCACACATGACTGAAATGCCCAGGCCTTGCACTGTGGCATCACAGATCGCATCAGGACTGCTGGTTTTTAATCGACCGCTGACGCGAACCGACTCATCACCCTGTTGAATACTATTGAAATACCACAGGTCGGGTGATTTATGTAAAGAAAAAATCAAACAGTCGTGTTTACTCAGATCGCTGGGTTTTTTGGGTCGGCCATGTTTGACCAGATAATCCGGGCTGGCAAGTACAAGGCGAGGACTATTACCTATTTTTCTGGCAATCAATGTGGAGTCTTCAAGGGGGCCAATGCGGATGGCTAAATCGATGCCCTGCTTTACTAAATCAACATATTCATCATCAAATATCAGATCAATATTAATATCCGGGTAGGTGTCAAAAAATTCTTTTAGATAAGGCAGCAGGCAGGTACGGCCAAATACTGCACTGGTCGAAATACGTAAAGTGCCAGTCGGTTTTATTTTGCCTTTACCAACACTGGCTTCTGCATCCTGAAAATCGTTAAGGATGCGGATGCAATGATGATAATACTCTTTTCCTGCTTCGGTTAGTTTTAGGGAACGTGTGCTGCGGTTGAGTAGTTTTGTGCCCAGACGTTCTTCCAGTGCAGCGATATGTTTGCTCACTGTGGACTGTGACATGTTAGTTTCACGCGCTACTGCGGAAAAATTTTTAGCCTCGACCACCCTACGAAACACGGCCATGCTCTGCATTACATCCATGCGAATCCCCTGTTGGACTGGTGTTGGCAGCAATTTGCTGCTTTATATATTCCATTTTGGAATGAGTTATATTCCACTTTTAGCGTATCTCTCTGGCACAAGAATAGTCTAATGTGTGCATAAAGTGAATTAATAAGTACGTGGTATTGAACGAGTGGACTTTGAATTTCAATCAACAGGAGATCAATATGAGCACTGTGACACGCGTAGAAAAAAGCCAGTTAGAATCTTCGAAAGACATAACTTTCGCTACTGATCCGGATTTGTGGTTCGAGCAAAAATTCGAAGAGAATATGCAGAAGCAGAAAGAGAGCAAGATACCATCGATGGCTATCGTTGTTACCAAGGGCAGTTTGGACTGGGCGTACCCACCTTTTATCCTGGCATCATCCGCGGCAGCGCTTGGCTGGGATGTTTCATTATTCTTTACTTTTTATGGACTGAGTTTGCTGAAGAAGGATCTTGATCTGGAAGTTAGTCCATTAGGGAGTCCAGCAATGCCAATGAAAATGCCCTATGGGCCAGAATGGTTCAGGAAAATGAACTGGAATATTCCCAATGTGGTTAGCAGTAATATGCCGGGATTTGAGAAGTTTGCAACAAGTATGATGAAGCAGACAATGGAGAATAAAGGTGTCGCCACAATAGAGGAATTACGTGAGCTGAGTTTGGAAGCGGGGGTTAAGATGATCGCCTGCCAGATGACGGTTGATTTATTTGGTTGGGAACTGGATGAATTTGTTCCGGAAGTAGCTGACTGGGTCGGTGCGGCATCGTTTCTGCCGACAGCTAAAGATGCTGACGTGACATTGTTTATTTAAAAACACGAAGTTTACCAGGAGGTCTTCAACATGTTCAACGCAAGTAACTCGATACGAGTATTTCTGTTTAATATTGCAGTGATTATCATGATAGCGATTTGGTTAAGTGGCTTTACTACCGTTCACTGGTTTTCTTAAGTCCTCCCTGCGTTTTTAGTGATCGCCGCGGTTACAGGGTTCTGCCCGGGATTAATTATTTCGAAAAGAATACTGGCTGTTCTAGGAATCAAAGAATAGGCTGTTTCATTTAATACTAACAAGGTAAAAACTATGTCAGCGATCATGCCGGATTTAACACCTGATCAAATGCCCGAAAAATGGGGTGATATTGCTTCAGCTTATGGCGACGCATTTGAGAAGCTAACTTCACAATTTGCGGATAATGTTATCACACGGCTTGCGCCTAAAATTGGAGAGTCTGTGCTGGATGTGGCTGCTGGCACAGGCTCGTTTAGTCTGGCGGCAGCCAGATTAGGGGCTAATGTTTTAGCAACGGATTTTGCAGAAGGCATGGTGGATCATATTCAGGGACGAATTGATGAGGAACTTATACATAATGTCAGAACGCGGGTGATGGATGGGCAGGCGTTGGATGTTCCTGATGGCAGTTATGATATTAGTGTCTCAATCGTTGGTTTAATCTTTTTTCCAGATATCGATAAAGGTTTTGCTGAATTAAAACGTGTGTTGAAACCGGGTGGTCGTTGCGCCGTGGTCTGCTGGGATCATCCGGAAACGTTTGACATGATGAAACTGCTGAAGCGCTCAATCGAGATCGCAGTGCCTGATTTTGAGATGCCGAGTAAAACACCGGTGTGGGCAAGAATGGTTGGTGAGCAGCAGTTGACAGAGAAATTTCAGGCAGCGGGATTTAATGATGTTGACGTAAGAACCATTGACGGACTGTTAACGCTGGATTCAGCAGCAGACTTCTGGTCCGTATTCATCGCTTCCTCGCCACCTATGATTTCTTTATTTTCGGCATTAGGCAAAGAGAGCACAGAACGAGCCGGTGAAGTGTTTGTTGAACTGGCGACCGATAACCATCAAAAACAAATAGTCACTCTGGCTTCGAAAGCCTGTGTTGGCATTGCAAGTGTATAGTCAGGAATCTGCTGTGAGACCAGAACAGGGTATATTTATGAATAAACAGAGTATAGAAATGATGGGTAAAACTATTCAGCTCGAGATCAGTAAAAATGCCAGTAAGCAACTGAGTGATAGAAAAATACCACTGTTCGTTGAAATGGAGCTGTACTTCAGTTGCCTGTTAAGAAAAGAAATTCGAATTTATGAAACAGCGCGTGAGATGCTGGATAAGGATTTTTCTACGCAGTTCTCTGATACGCTGCATATCAGTTTTCGCCCGGTGATGACTAAGTCCTGCAGTGTTTCATCCTGCGACGGAGATAAGCCACCATTAAGTGATTTCCCAATCAAGAAACCTAAATCATATGTGCCGAAGTGGTTGAAAATCGACTTTAAAAAAGGCAAATGGTGTGGTGATTTTGGCTACTAGTAAAAACTGTTTATAACTCTCATGCTTTAAGTTTCTCTATACACTGCTGTATTATTTTGTCCTGATACCATTGTCATATCGCTGCGCTTATATAAGTTCTTAAGATAAAACCGTCTTGCTGAAAATTAGTATCTTAGCGACTAACTGCAATAATTAATGGTATTGTATAATCCCTGAAATTCTTAAAGATCAACAGCGTACTATTGCCATGAGAAAATCGATACCCCTTATCCTTCTGATTGCCCTGTTTTCTTTTGCTTTACCATCTTCTGCCAAAGATTATGAAATGGCGGATATCGAGAAGATGTCTGAGCGATTGAAAAGTGTCGATAGACAAATCACCAGAGGTGAGTTTGAAGGGAAGGATCTTGATGCATGGACAAAGCGAGCAACTAAAATGAAGATTGCTGCTTCTTTATGTGTTTCAGAGAATGAACAAGCGCTACTTAAATTAAAAAAAATATTGGAAGGGCTGGGTGAAAAAGTTAAAGGTGAAGACGCTGAAGTTACTAAACAAAGAAATGCCTACCTGAAAGAAAAAGATAATTTAGATAAATCGTTGGCCAAATGTAATTTATATGTTGTTAGCAGTACAGCGATCTCAGAGCAGGTCAAAGAGGCGGGAAAATCATATTTTAGTAAAAAGTATTTTGCCAGAAGTCCAGATATGATTGCATTGATTGTGGCGTATTTGAGTAACCCTGTCTCAATCATTCAAAATTCAGGGGAGTTTTTATTCAAGCACTCGGGGATTAATGAGTTTGGTGTTCTTGAAATAGTGTTGAGTGTTGGCGCTGTGCTAATTTCAATATTATTTGGTATCTGGCTACGAAAGAAACTATTACTACTGGAGAGCAGGCGGCAATGGCAGGATGAGTTTTCTGAAAATTTAATACGCGCTGTTCTTACAACGCTATCTCGCTCTGCGCCGTATTTGATAGGTTCTGCTGTCGCTGTCTTAACTTCAGTTGTTACTACATTTGAAGTGGAGCCTACACCTTTTGTTGTCGAGTTTTTTATTGGCCTGCTGTTATTCTTTTTAGCGACAACAGTAATACGTCTACTGTTAGCTCCCGATCCGCCAGCCAGGATGTTTTTATTCTTCACTCCATATATCGCAGACGCCCTGGCGAGGCGATTTACAGTGTTAGTTACACTGGCCTTGATTGGTTACCTGGCGTTTTATACTATTTTTTCACAAAGTATTGATGAATCTAACCTGATGCTATTGCGGAATATTTTTTCATTGTTTTTAGTGGCTAATCTTGTCTGGACATTGCGGGTGGTTATTTCATCACCTAGATTACCGAAACTACGTTATATCTCAATGCTGGTTATCATGGTAGTACTGGCATCATTAGTCGCGGAGTGGATGGGTTACAGAAACCTTGCCTTTAGTAGCCGTCGAATCATTATATTATTGTTTGTTGTATTTATAGTCTTTCTCGGTATCGCAAAAGTATTTAAAGATCTATTTAATGCTATTGATGAAGGCGCATATTTATGGTGTCAACATATACACAAAACACTTGGTGTAGAAAAAGGCGAAAAAGTCGCAGGCTTGATCTGGATCAGATTGTTGATGACCATCGTTATATGGGGGTCATTTTCTTTTATCTTGATCAATGGCCTGGATTCCAGTGGCGCGGTTATGGTGTATGTTAAGAGTTATGTCGTTAATGGCTTTAAACTCGGTGATTTCCGAATTGTTCCCGGTAGTATTTTATTGGCATTGTTAGTCTTTGGTATGATCATTATTTTATCGACCTGGATCCGTTCTCAGTTAGAAAATAACTGGTTAAAAATGACGACCATGGGGCAGGGTGCACGCGATGCAATGGTAACTATAATAGGTTACGTTCTTTTTATCATCGCGCTGATTGTGGGTTTGTCGGTCGCTGGTTTTGATTTTGGAAATATTGCTATCGTTGCGGGCGCTTTATCAGTTGGTATCGGTTTTGGCTTGCAGGGTATTGCTAATAACTTTATTTCTGGTCTTATCCTGTTGTTTGAAAGGCCGATAAGAAAAGGTGACTGGGTTCTGGTTAGTGGTACAGAAGGTCATGTAAAAGATATTCGTATTCGTTCTACGGTAATTCAAACTTTTGATCGCTCTGATGTGATCGTGCCAAACTCAGAACTGATAGCCAACCAGGTAACTAACTGGGTCCTTTCCAATAATGCCGGTCGCGCTGTTATCCCGGTCGGCACGGCATATGGTTCTGATACAGAGAAGGTGCGTGATATCTTACTGGCTATTGCAGCGGAGAATGTGAGCGTTGCTAAAACAGGTTCGCTGCCAAAGCCAAAAGTATTGTTTAGAGGGTTTGGTGACAGTTCGTTAAACTTCGAACTTAGAGTGTTTCTATATAATATCAATGATCGTTTAGATATCATAAGTGATTTAAATTTTGCTATTGATAAGGCGTTTAGAAAAGAAGGTATCGAGATACCGTTCCCACAGAGGGATTTGCATGTAAAGAGTTTGCCTGGCAACGTCATACCTGATAGCGTTAAAAAAAATAAAGATAATTAACGAGAGATGGTGCTATGTTATTTGATATAGATAGGGGTTATCGATTTGTCTATGGTCTACTTGCCTGTGCAGCACTTTCATCGTGTGTGACTGAAAGAGTGGAACCGTCCAGCGCCATGAAGTTTTCTGGCACTGCGATTATTGCGGTGCAGGATCCTAATATAGTCGTTAGAAAAGGTTCGACTTTTGCATGGTTGACCGAAGCCACGCATTTTTATGACGATGAACGATTGAACAAAACGTCTATAAAAAAATTGATAGAAAGTGAGATCGAAAAGAATCTACAGGCGAAGGGAGTTACTCTGGTTGAATCTGTTAACGGAGCCCGGTATGCCATTGCCTATACTGCAGCACTAGAATCATCGCTCGATGATGCGGCAATCATTCGTCGTTTTGGTATGTTGCCGGGACATTCTCAAATACCAGAAGGCGACTCTGATGTCGAAAAAGGCTCATTAATAATTTATGTGTTTGATAATAAGAGCAACGATGTCGTCTGGCGTTCAGCCGCACAGGTTGGTGTTAGATTTGATACCTCTGACGAAGACAGGAAGCGGCGTGTACAACTCATTGTTGCTGAGATGTTTCTGACGTTTAAAGTCGTGCAATAAGATTATTGCCTGATGGTAAGTGTCTTGCCTTTCTGAATGAGCTCAAAATGTTTCAGGAAGTTCATTCCCAGTAAGATCTCATCACCGCTTATGTTAGTTAGTATGGTTGCGTTCAGGTCATAGAGTCTGATGTCGCCGATAGCAGCACTGTCGAGGCGGGTATTATAAGCCCGAGCATTTCCATTAGCCGTTTTTACATATTTATCCTGGCCCTTGTGTAGACCAATTTCATTAGCGAGTGACTCCGGTATGGCGATATCGGTTGCGCCCGTATCCAGTAAAAAAACTACGTCATAACCATTGATCGTTCCATTGGTTACGTAATGGCCACGACTATTTCGTAGCAGGATAACCTCTTTTTGATGGCCGCTGATCACGGTGGAAACATTTTGATTCGGGTTGTCGCGTTGTGACAGCAGGTAATCGAAAGTGACGAATAGAAAGGCGGAAAATATAAGCCATGCAGCGACAGTCATCGCTGTTCCTGCGCGACTTATAAAATCACTTCGATCGTCCTTATTGTGCATTATCAGCTTGTCCTGTCAGCAGGCGCTATCGATATTCATAGTTCATATGCGGAAACAATCAATCGTCGAGTTTTATTTTTATAATGGTGCCGTCAGCAGCAATTTTTAATTCATATTTTTTTCCATTTATCAGCTTTCCTTCCAGCTCATAAGTAATATTGTTATCTTTGGTTTCTTTTTCAGCTTCTGATAGATTGATGCCAGGTAGAGCCGTCTGTACCACATTTATGATGTTGGCGGGTACTTCAGATACAGGGATATCGACTTCTTCTTTGTCGTTGCATGCACTCAGTCCGATAGCAGCAGATATTATGATTATTGATGATTTTAGATTGCGCATAAGTGTTGGTGTGTTTTTCATAAGGCTTCTCGTTTAAGTGTTGATGTCTATATATTAAGGCTACGGCCACCGTCAACGGTGATTATTTGACCAGTGATGTAGTCTGCATCTCTTGCCAGAAACAAAATGGTCTTTGCTATATCTATGGGCTTACCCGGTCTTTTTAAAGAGGTACGTTCAAGGATGAGATTTTTTGTGTGTTCTGGCATGTCGTTGTCCGGCCATAAAATTGCCCCTGGGGCAACCCCATTAACACGAATCTCAGGCCCCAGATCTTTTGCTAATGACATGGTCAGCATGGCCAGTCCGGCTTTGGCGGCGCAGTAGACCGGGTGTTCTCTCATCGGTCGCTGCGCATGTATATCAACTATGTTGATTATGTTGCCCTGAGTCTGTTTTAGATATGGTATGGCTGCCTGTGAAAGGAACAGAGGTGCTTTCATGTTACTGTTGATCAGATTATCCCAGTCATCCAGGGTGATCTTGCCCATGGCTGTCGGAAAAAAACTGGAGGCATTGTTAACAAGAACATCGAGCCGGTTCCAGCAATGGTATGCCTGTTCTATCAGGTGGTTGTATATCGTTTCATTATTGAGATCAGCCTGAATAACGCTTGCTGAGCCTGGTCGAAAACTATTGAGTTCTGCGGCTAATTCGTCTGCAGCCTGTCGTGACATACGGCAATGGATTACAACGTTGTAACCTGCCTGATGTAATGTTCTTGTGGTGATAGCACCAATGCGTCTGGCGCCACCGGTAATTAACGCAGTTTTTGTCGTGCTATCGTCTTTAGCGGTGTCATTTACGTTAGAATTATCCATTTTTTCAGGCAAAGGTAATAGTGATTAGAGTGCCTATGTTCTCATATATTACGACGTGGATGAACCATTGATAAAAAGTCATACTCAAGCTTTGCTTGAACCGGAAGGAAATGCAAAAGAACGCAGTCGGTTAGTGATGCAAAGTATAAAAAAAGCCTGTGATAATGCGGCTGGTTGGATACGTTTTTCAGAATTTATGAATATAGCGCTCTATCAGCCCGGCCTGGGGTATTACAGCGGTGGTTTGCAAAAATTTGGTGAACAGGGTGACTTTATTACTGCACCAGAGGTGTCGCCTTTATTTGGACAGTGCCTGGCAGGGCAGATAGCCGAGATTTTACAGAATATGGCGCTGGATGATGAAGCATGTATCATCGAGTTTGGCGCTGGTAGTGGCATGCTTGCCGTTGATATTTTGCTGAGGCTTGAAAAACTCGACTCGCTGCCAGAGAAATATCTTATTTTAGAGTTGAGTGCGGAATTACAGCATCGGCAGCAACAAACCATCAAACAAAAAGCGCCGCACTTATATGATTATGTGCGATGGTTAAATCAACTGCCTGATGATGTATCAAAAGCAGTAGTCATTGCCAATGAAGTACTGGATGCCATGCCGGTAGAATGTTTTAGTGTTAGTGATAAAGGTGTTCAGGCATTGATGGTCGGTGTAGAAGACGAAAAGCTGGTTACTACATGTGTCGCTGATAATGAAGCCAGTGAAAAGATTGATTCTATTAAACAGCGTAGTGAGATCGCTTTTACGGAAGGTTATTGCTCGGAATATAATCCGGCGATTGCCGGCTGGTTATCTGCCCTGGAAAATAAACTCGAGCAGGCCGTTATTTTATTAATTGATTATGGCTATAATGAAAAAGAGTATTACCATGCGGATCGTTCGACGGGCACTTTGATGTGTTACTACCAGCACAAAGCGCACAGTGATTATTTCTGGTGGCCGGGCCTACAGGATATCACTGCTTTTGTTAATTTTACTGATGTAGCCTACGGTGCAGTCGATTCCGGCATGCATGTTTCAGGTTATACTACGCAGGCTGCGTTTCTGCTGGCAAATGGTTTGTCTGAACTGCATGCAGAACAGGTAACAGATGATGTGCAGCAGCAAATAATATTGTCTCAACAAATCAAAACATTGACGCTACCATCTGAGATGGGTGACCGTTTTAAAGTGATGGCGTTGACCAAAAATTATGACGAACCGTTGAAAGGTTTTTCGTTGTTAGATCTCAGAAATCGGCTGTAAGCGATTAAGGAGTATTCTTCTGTTGGAGCGGAATGTATTCCGCGAACAGTAGTATTATATAATAGGGTCAATCGCGGAATACATTCCGCTCCTACAGAGATGACTCGTTTTAGGAAAGGTTTTAAGTGGATATTATTCAAATTGTAGTTCTAGCATTGGTTCAGGGTTTAACCGAGTTTCTTCCTATCTCAAGTTCGGCGCATTTGATTCTGGTGCCCTTTCTAACTGATTGGCCAGACCAGGGCCTGGCATTTGATGTGGCGGTGCATGTCGGTACACTAACCGCTGTTGTGGCTTATTTTAGAAAGGAAATCTACAGTATGTTTTTCGCCTGGCTTGCTTCACTAAAAGGTAAACACACAGAAGACAGTAAGCTTGCATGGGCAGTGCTGATAGGAACGATTCCTGCAGGCATTTTCGGATTGCTGATAAAAGATTTTATGGATGAAAATTTACGTCCCGATTCACCAAACACTCTGTTGGTAATCGCTATCACTTCGATTATATTTGGCCTGTTACTTGGTTACGCAGACTGGACAGGAAAAAGACAGCGTGATGAGCACAGCCTGTCCTGGAAGGATATTATTATCATCGGTTGTGCGCAGGCTGTGGCTTTAATCCCAGGGACATCGCGTTCGGGTATTACTATTACTGCCGGGTTGATGCTCGGTTTAACCGCATCCGCTGCTGCGCGTTTTTCTTTTTTATTGTCTATTCCTGTCATCGTATTAGCGGGTGGTATGGAAACACTGGACTATCTTGAAGTCGCCAGCTTAAGTGATATGAACGATCTACTGATCGGCGCACTCATCTCTGCCATCAGTGCTTATATGTGTATCTACTACTTTTTGAAATTACTGGATAGCATTGGCATGACGCCGTTTGTTATCTATCGATTAATACTGGGTGCGATACTCCTGTCACTCTATCTGTAAAAATAAACGCGATAAATTACATGTTTGAAAAATCTGACCCTGATCTGAAATTACGTTATATATGGCTGGCTTTCGGTTATGGACTGGTCATGTTAGTGGTGTATCTATCACTGACCAGTAACCCGATTGAAATGGATACGGGTTTTCCATATGAAGACAAAATTTTTCACGCACTCGCTTATTTCGTGCTGATGTTCTGGTTCGCGCAGATCTATCATGACAAGTTTCAACGTAATATGATTGCCCTTGTTTTTATCTTTATGGGTATGACGCTTGAGTATATTCAGAGCTTCGATCCAAACCGGGTTGCAGAATTTGCTGATATGGTTGCCAATGCGACTGGCGTGGTGTTGGCTTTTATATTGGCCTTAGGCCCGTTGAAAAACATGCTGCTACATTTTGAGGGTTTATTTTCTAAAAGTTAACAGCAGTAGTGTAGTGATATGAAAGCTTTACTCGCTGATTAGGAAGCCGCTGACTAGAAAGTGTTTTTTAGTTCTGCCACTGCTTTTACTCTTTCCTCTTTTATTTTTTCTGCCAGCTTCATATTTTCATAGCCCTGCTCACGTAGGGCGCTGATGTCTACAGCCTTGCTAACGGCATAGGCTTTGCGAAAATAATCTGCCTGCGGAAAAACTTTGTTTTCATAACCGGGCCGGCCTCGGGCATCAGCTTCACTGGCAAGTAAAAATTTTTCAAAACGCTCCGGGTTTCGAAAGGCGTCCAGCTGCTCCAGTGTTTTCACCACTGTTGCCGGTTTAAGTTCCAGTGCACGGTGATAGTTTAGATGTAAACGGGCGGTACGTTCGGCAAGGTCCCGGTATTCTTTGGGCACACGTAAACGCTGACAAACTTTTTTTACAATCTCTGCACCGCGAGCCTCATGAGCGATATGGCGAGGCCATTCTTTTTTAGGTGTTGTGCCTTTGCCGAGGTCGTGCAGCAGAGCGGCAAAACGCACCTGTGGATCAGGACTGAGTCTGCAGGCCTGTTCTAATACCAGCATGGTATGGATGCCGGTATCGATTTCTGGATGGTGTTCTTCAGGTTGCGGTATGCCCCACAGGCAATCGAGTTCAGGTATTATCCGTTTTAATGCACCGCAATCGCGTAATACGCTGACAAAAGCCTGCGGTGTTTTTTCACCGAGTGCTTTTTGCGTCTCCTGCCAGACACGTTCAGCAACCAGGGCATCGACTTCACCACTGCTCACCATGTGTTTCATCAAAGTCATGGTTTCATCCGCAACGCTAAAGCCTAGATGCGCATAGCGAGCAAGAAAACGTGCCACACGCAGAATGCGCACAGGGTCTTCGGCAAAGGCGCTCGATACATGGCGTAACACTTTATTGTTGATATCGTCGACACCGTGATACGGGTCAACTAACGCGCCGTTCTCATCTTTGGCGATGGCATTGATAGTTAGGTCGCGACGGATCAGATCATCTTCTAGTGTGACGTCGGGTGAGGCATGAACCTCAAAGCCGGTATAACCTGCGGCAGTCTTGCGTTCAGTACGAGCCAGTGCGTGTTCTTCTTTTGTTTTTGGGTGTAGAAATACAGGAAAATCTTTGCCGACCTGCTGATAACCTAAGCGATTCATCTCTTCAACAGTCGCGCCGACCACGACCCAATCCCTTTCATGGAATGGGTAGCCCAGTAATTCATCGCGAACTGCGCCGCCTACGAGATAGATTTTCATCGGCTAATGTTGCCATAAAAGTAGCAGATAGTGCTTGCCAAATTCGTAAATTTCAATAAAAAGGATACTCCGTTAATATTTTCTATAGTATCTTGTCTGTAGCTGAGCACGCGGTACATGCCAATAGCAATACTATATAATGCAGCACGATTCAATTCACCGTCGTGTTAATGGCTGGTGTCAAATTTATTATGTTGATTGAGTAAAACTAATCTGATGAATAACGGGAGAGAGTTATGCATTTACCCTGGTATGTAGCAGCAATCGGCGCAGCAGTTGCCTGGGGTATTCATTATCCTCTGATTGGTTTTGCGATGAAGCGGATATCGATCTTTGGTGTGCTTTTCCTTGGTGTTATTCCTGTTTTTTTATTAATGCCATTATTTTTGCGTGAACTGGCAAGCGATGTAGATGCCTTTAAATTGCTGCCAGGAAAAGAACAGTGGATGATTTTGGCGATTACGGTTACCAGTACGGCCGGTGCGGTTCTGCTCTACCTGTCGATACATAATAAAAACCCTGCTTTAGCCAGCCTGTTAGAAATCACCTATCCTCTGTTCGTGATATTCTTTTCTTATGTCTTTTTTCGGCAAATGCACGTCAATATCAGTGTGGCGATAGGCGGTCTGCTGATCTTATCTGGTGCAGCGATCATTATTTATAATAATCAATAAAAGATAGATTGTGAGCTTGAATTAAAGAGATTGAGCTGGACATAAAAAAGGCTTCCCGGAATTTTAATCAGGGGAAGCCTTTTTATTGTGCGGACAAGCAGCGCTCACTTCATCGCGTTTTGCGCAGCTGATAGAGCAACACCGGTATTGCTTTTGATGTTTTCATGTGTGGTGAAGCGCAGCAGAAAATTCGATGTCAGTATTACAGCGCTATTTTTAAGCCGGGGAGAATTAACGTTTCTAAGCAGCGACGTGTTATTATAAAAAATAACAAGTGCAAATCAAATCCTCCCGCTCTCGTTAGTCGCTTTAGCTATTTAGTAAACATTTATTCAGAGTTGTACCATGAAAAATTTTCAAGAAACCTTATACGATGCGATCTCGCAAAATTTTCGTATCGATAAAATGTATTTCGAGCAGAAAACTGAACATCAGCATCTAATGATTTTTCATAACGAGGTGTTAGGCCGTGTCATGACACTGGATGGAGTTGTGCAGACCACCGAGATCGATGAATTTATTTATCATGAAATGCTGGCGCACGTACCCATTTTTTCACATGGTCAGGCAAAACGCATACTGATTATCGGTGCCGGTGGCGGTGGCATGTTGCGTGAAGTGCTAAGACATAAAACAGTGGAGCACGTGACCATGGTAGAAATAGACGCAGTGGTGATCGATAGGGCAAAGGAATTTTTGCCTAACCATTCTGCGGGCGCATTTGATGACGAACGTGCGTATGTAAAAATCGCCGATGGTATGGACTTTGTACGTGAGACCGAAGAACGGTTTGATGTAATTATCTCAGATAGCACCGATCCTACTGGACCAGGTGAAGTATTATTCAGCAGTGAATTTTACGGACAGTGCAAACGTATATTAAATGAGGGTGGTGTTATCGCCACACAAAACGGTGTGCCTTTCTTCCAGATCGATGAAGTGAAAAACACTCGGCAGCGGATGTCGGAGCATTTTTCAGATCAAACTTTTTACAGTGCCGCTATACCAACGTATTACGGTGGAGTCATGACTTTTGCGTGGGGCAGTGATGAGCCGGCTTTACGTAAAGTTTCACTCGAAGAATTACAGATCCGTTATCAAAAAGCGGGTATTGAAACCCGCTATTACTCCCCCGCTATTCACCAGGCCAGTTTTGCTCTGCCAAAATACGTGCAAGACGTTATCTAAAATAGTATCGTGTCAGCTAGTGTATGCGTCACGCATGCTGATAACAGTAGAGCTTACTTCATCGCGTTTTGTGCAGCGGATAGAGCAACACCGGTATTAATGTCAGCGCCCATATCACTCATCACTGCTTCTAATGCAGAAAGACACAGAAAAATATTTTCCGCGCGTGAGCTGTGTCCCATCAGGCCGATGCGCCAGACTTTTCCTGCGAGCGCACCCAGGCCAGCACCGATCTCCAGATTGAAGTCGTTTAACAGGCGAGTGCGAACGATGGCCTCGTCGATACCTTCAGGGATAGATACCGCATTAAGTTGAGCTAGACGGTATTTTTCTTCGACAACAAAAGACAGTCCCATCGCTTCAAGTCCTGCACGTAAGACCTGGTGGTTTTTCGCATGACGCGCCCAGGAATTTTCCAGACCTTCATCCTGTAGCATGACTAATGATTCGTGCAATGCGTATAACGCATTAACCGGTGCGGTGTGATGATAGGCACGTTTTGTTGTTGCGCCCCAGTAACCCATGACCAGGTTGGCATCCAGGAACCAGCTTTGTACTCTGCTTTTACGATTGGTAATAACGTCGATAGCACGTTGGCTAAAACTTACAGGAGAGATACCCGGCGTACAGGATAAACATTTTTGTGTACCAGAGTAGATGGCATCGATCCCCCAGCCATCGACGCGTAGCTCACTACCACCGATTGAAGTGACCGCATCAACCAGGGTTAAGGCGTCATGATCATGTGCAATCTTGCAGATGGTCTCTGCATCAGAGCGTGCGCCGGTCGAGGTTTCAGCATGCACGAAAGCAACCAGTTTTGCATCAGGGTGTGCCTTGCATGCGTCTTCGACTTTCTGCGGGTCGACCGGGTTGCCCCAATCATCCTGAACCATGATAGCAGTAGCGCCACAGCGTTCAGCCACTTCTTTCATGCGGCCGCCGAAGACACCATTTTGTGCAATGATGGCTTTATCGCCATGTTCCAGAAGGTTCTGGAAAGTGGCTTCCATGCCAGCAGAACCCGGTGCAGACACAGGGATCGTTAACTGATTTTTTGTCTGATAGGCATATTGCAGCATGGTTTTCACTTCATCCATCATACCGACAAATGCTGGGTCGAGATGGCCGATGCAAGGACGAGCCATGGCGCCGGTTACGCGCGGGTGCACGTCAGAAGGTCCAGGTCCCATCAAAGTGCGAACTGGAGGGTTAAATGAAGTGATACTCATGTATTAGGCCTTTTTACTTGAAGAATGTGGGGCGCTATTCTGCCAGAAATAACGCTTTTCAACTACCTGTAAGAATATAGGGCTCCTCTATTAATTGCTTATGTCCTCTGCGCGACCTGAAGCATGCAGCTGCAAGGCGTGAGCCGCAGCAGAATGCTTATTCCATTCTCAAGGTTCACAACGCAGCAGATGCATGCTTCAGGCCGCGCCCTACGGGGCTTTACGAGCAGTCCAGACTCTGCGTTGCGCTTTTTCGACAGGCCCATGTGTATTAACTGTGGGCATGGCTTCAAAAGCACGTCTTGATTCTGAACTGGTCGTAAAGCCAGAGGGCACAAACAATTAATAAAGTGCCCTCATAGTGTTATATCGTCAGATGATGGCTGAAGAAGTCGTATTTTAGGATATGAAAAGGCTCCAGCGCAGAGAAAACTGATGCTGAAAAAGCCATCTACCAAACCTCTGCGGTAAATTATTATTTTTGCTAATAAATAATAATTAGATAAGGTGCTCGTTTATAACTTCGAGCCAGTGTTTTACCGGTACCCGAGCTTTAGTCGCCATGTGCATCTGACAGCCGATATTAGCGGTGGCAATGATGTCGGGCTGTTCGTTTAACAGGGCGGATAATTTATTGTCCAGTAACTGTTGTGACAATTTGGGCTGTAAAATCGAATAGGTGCCTGCCGAACCACAACAGAGATGCGCATCCTGTACACCGGTGAGAGTGAATCCCGCCTTCTGTAAGATGCTTTCGACCACGCCATTGAGCTGCTGGCCGTGCTGCAGAGTGCAGGGGCTATGAAAAGCAACTTTGATGTTTGCCTGCTTTATTGTCAGCGAGGAAAGGTTCTCATCGCGCAATACCTCGCTGATGTCTTTGGCCAGTGCACTGACTTTATTGGCCTTGTCCGCATACTGCGGATCGTATTGGAGTAGTTCCGCATAGTCTTTGACCACAGTACTGCAGCCGCTGGCGGTAATGATGACCGCTTCAGCGCCCTGTTCGATATACGGCCACCAGGCATCGATATTGCGGCGCATGAAATCCAGACCTTCTTCTGGTGCAGACAGGTGATGGCTGACGGCGCCGCAACAGCCCGCATCCGGCGCGGTGATCAATTCGATGTCCAGTTTCTCTAGTACCTGTGCTGCCGCCTGGTTGGTCTGCGGTGTTACCACCGATTGCACGCAACCCTGTAATACCAGCATCTTGCGCTCTTTTGTGCTGGTTGCCGTGTTGCCGGATGATTGTGGCAGCGGCAGTTTGCGTTTTAACGCTGCCGGCAATATCGGTCGAAATAGCAGGCCCAGTTTATAGATCGGGGCAAAACGCTGTGGATAGGGTACGATCTTGCGTATCAGTGCCCTGGGTATTCTTTGCAGCAAGTTACGCGGTACCTGTTGGTCGACAATCTCGCGGCCGATTTCGACCAGCCTGCCATAACGCACACCGGAAGGACAGGTCGTCTCGCAGGAGCGGCAGGTCAGACAACGATCCAGGTGGGTCTGTGTCTTGCTGCTGATCTCATTACCTTCCAGTACCTGCTTGATCAGGTAGATTCGACCCCGTGGACCGTCCAGTTCATCGCCCAGCAACTGGTAGGTGGGACAGGTCGCAGTACAGAAACCGCAATGCACGCAGGAGCGCAAGATGGTTTCTGCATCTTTGATGTGCAGGTTACTGAGGAACTGTTTACTGATATTGGTCTGCATTACAGCTCCGGGTAAAGCTTGCCGGGATTTAAAATATTTTTTGGGTCAAACGCCTGTTTTAAATTTTTATGGATACGCAGCAGGCCAGGCGATAAGGTTTGAAAGATTGCCTGTTGTTCAGTATGGCGAAATAAAAGGGCATGGCCTTCGACATCAGCGGCCGCCTGCTGAATGATATCGGCAGGGGTTTCAGTTTTTAACCAGCGTAAGGCTCCGCCCCATTCATAGAGAAAGTTACTGTTCATTCATCGTCAGCGGTAAAAGATTCGATATCGGATGTTAGATCGGATGCCTGGGAGATTCGCCATAACGGTTTTTTTGTATCGAAAAAGTCGAGACGTTGTTCTTTCAGGTCCTGCCAGTATTGTGCTGCATTATCTAAAATTTCACCACCGACAGTATCGATTGCTGCCTTCACTGCTTCGTTTGCTCCCGACAGCCTGACACGTAAAATTGAACCATGAAAACTGCTTGCAGAGATTGGTAGAGGTGTTTGTGACCAGTTGTGTATTTTGTCGAGCGCTTCTTCAGGCGAGCAGTGAAATAGCTGTGTTTCTTGCATCTCAGGTTTCGGCAGAACTTTCAGAGAGACTTCCAGCAATACACCCAGTGTGCCTAAAGCGCCGGCCATCAAGCGGGAAACATCGTAACCGGCGACATTTTTCATTACCTCGCCACCAAAGGACAGGACTTCGCCCTTACCGTTGATGATCTTGCAGCCGAGCAGAAAATCACGCGCCGCCCCGGCATAAGCGCGGCGTGGTCCGGACAGGTTGCAGGCGATGGTGCCGCCGATGGTCGCTGTCTCAGCAAATGCCGGCGGTTCAAACGGCAGCATCTGGCCATTGTCATCGAGCAGTTTCTCGATTTCGGCTAACGGCGTGCCGGCACGCGCAGTGATTACCAGCTCGGTCGGTTCATAACTGAGCACGCCACGGTGGCCTGAGACATCGAGAGTTTCAGCTGAATCCAGACGACCATCCACACGGCCATAAAACGCCTTGCTGTTGCCGCCGACAATGCGCAATGCTGTTGTCTGCTCACAGGCTTGGGCTACCTGTTGCTGTAGTTGCTGGCTGATATCGGTATTCATTCAGACTTCCAGAATTTATTATTATTGCGTCATGCGCATCGAATCAGAGTAATCCGGCCTAAAATCTTTCCAGCTCGGGAAACGGTAATTCACCTTTATGCACATGCATGGCGCCAAACTCAGCACAACGATGCAGTGTCGGCACGGCTTTGCCCGGGTTCAATAAACCCTGTGGGTCGAACGCTGCTTTCACCGCATGGAACTGCTGCAGCTCAAGCGTATTGAACTGTACGCACATCTGGTTGATCTTTTCCATGCCGACACCGTGTTCACCGGTGATGGTGCCGCCCACCTCGACGCATAGTTCCAGAATTTTTCCACCGAATTCTTCGGTTCGTTCAAGCTCGCCGGGAATATTTGCGTCATACAGGATCAGCGGGTGAAGGTTGCCGTCACCGGCATGAAAAACATTGGCCACCGGCAGTTCATATTCTTTGGATAAATCCGCCATGGCTTTTAATACTTGTGGTAGCTGCTTACGGGGAATGGTGCCGTCCATGCAGTAATAATCCGGCGACAGTCTGCCCACGGCAGGGAAGGCAGCCTTGCGTCCGGCCCAGAAAGTCAGCCGTTCGGCTTCATCTTTGGCGGTGCGCACTTCGGTGGCGCCACTTCGTTTTAAGACTTCGCGCACTTTTGAGACATGTTCCGAGACTTCTTCATTGGTGCCATCGAGTTCACACAGTAATATGGCTTCGGCTTCCAGCGGGTAACCGGCGTGTACAAAATCTTCGGCGGCGCGTATCGCCAGCCGGTCCATCATTTCCAGTCCGGCGGGGATAATGCCGGCGGCGATAATATTGCCCACCGCTTCACCGGCTTTAACGACATCATCAAATGCCGCCAGTAATACCTGCGCACGTTCCGGTTTGGGCAGCAGTTTTACGGTGACTTCAACGATGACGCCGAGCATGCCTTCGGAGCCGGTCATCAGTGCCAGCAGGTCATAACCGGCGCTATCCAGGCCGCTGCCACCGATGGTCAGTAATTCACCTTCGATGGTGATGATTTTCAGCTGCTGAATGTTATGCACGGTTAAGCCGTATTTCAGGCAATGCACACCGCCGGAATTTTCTGCCACGTTGCCACCGATGGTGCAGGCGATCTGTGACGATGGGTCCGGTGCGTAATACAGGCCGTATTGATCGGCAGCCTGTGAGATGGCGAGGTTGCGCACACCGGGCTGCACCCGCGCAATGCGTCGTTTCGGGTTGATATCGATGATGTTTTTGAACTTGGCGAGGCTGAGCAATACTCCCTGTTCGTGCGGCAGCGCACCACCCGACAGGCCGGTGCCAGCGCCACGTGCGACTACCGGTACCTGGTTCTCATGACACAGCCTCAAAATGCGCTGCACCTGTTCGATGGTTTCCGGCAATACCACTATCAGTGGAATTGCACGATAGGCAGACAGGCCATCACATTCGTAGGGTTTGAGATCTTCCCTGTCGAATAAAACCGATTCAACGGGAATGAATTCTTGCAGCGCCTCGATGAGTGCGGTCTTGCTTATTTTCGATTCAATGTTTTCGGAACTGTGCATTTGTATGTTAAATCTGTTCTGCTGTCGCTATGTTTAGTCTTCCGGCTGCAATCGATGTAATACCGTTGCCAGTGCATTCTCATCACCTACATTACCGGGAAAGATCACCACTGGCATGTCGGGGTAACGCGGATGATCATCCGGGCATCGCACTACCGAACAGCCGGCGAGTATCTGTCCGACTACCCGCGAGGTGCGCAATGCCAGGCCGTCACTCAATACATCGTTAGATGTGATGCCGCCCTTGCTGATCAAAAAGCCGGTGGTTACGGGCAGGTTTCTCACTACGTCCATGAGAAAGGCTGACACCTGTTCACCAAAGGCCAGACGGGTTTGTTGATCTTCGAACTGTAATTCAGTGCGGCTAGTATATATCACTGGCGTGATATTTTTTGCATGACAGTCTTCAGCCTTGGCAATTATATCGGCGAGTAATTGAGCGCGCTCTGCTGATATTTTTTCGACATCGATCTCGATGCCTGCAGTGTCAGCCTGTTGCAACAGTTGATTTAACTGTTGCGTGGTTTTTGTTACGTGCGAACCAACGATGATGGCACCGGCCATGCCATTGCGCACATATTCGCGCATTTTTTCTGCGGCCACCGGCTGTGGCGGCAGTTGTGCCAAAGCAGTCAGCAGGCTTGCCGCGCTGCGAAACAGAAAACGTTTGCCCTGTTGTGCCGCCTGCATCAGCTGGTTACAGAAGTGATTGAGATCTTCCTGGGTTTCACCATCAACAACACAGCAAACGTTATCTTGCAGAGCCAGCAGGCGTGACAAAGAATCACCGCGCACATCCTGTAGATCAAAACGTTCGACCTGTGATGCCTTGATGCGGCCCCTGGTTTTCTCTTCGACATAATCGGGAAGATAACTGTGCGAGTAAGAAAATACCGAGTCATGGGCAAACTCGGTTTCATGTACCGGCACCGGTTTATCATCGACCATAAGATAGTGGATGCTATCGATGGTCTTGCGTCCACCTTCAAAAAAAGCCGGTACCATGAAATGTGCATCAAATGGCCCCAGCTCCTCGGCGATTACATCGGTTTCCACCGGGTAGTGACCGCGCAGGGTGGAATCAGAGCGGCTGACTAACAGTGGATTGATTGTTATGCCCGCCGTGGCAAGTTCATCTAACGCAATACGCAGATTTTTACAGACCGTTCGAGTCAGTGTTTCTGCCTCTGCTGCACTCATGCCGCGGGTGTTGGTGAGGATAAAAAACAGGGGCGCTGCATCCTGCAGGCCCTGTTTCAAGGTTTCTACATCCCAACGGGTCAACAACAGGCAGCTGTGGACTGTCTGCGAACCCGTCGGGTCATCATCAAGCACGATGATCTTGGTGTCAGTCATTGGTTCATGCTCCAAATTTCTTGCCTTAAGTTATCCGATCAGGCCGCTTTCTGGCCGGCAAAAAAACCTTCGATACGTGACAGCATTTCATCGGCGGTGATGCCATTGAACTCCATGATCTCGGCGGGTGAGGCCGTGGTCTCGCCACGTTTCCAGCAGAAAGTATCACGTCTTGGTGCACGTGTGCGTATCAATACCGGTTCCAGCGCAGCACTTGGACCGCCACTGACCGCCAGTAAGGCGTCGCCATCAAATAGTGCATTAAAATGATCGTCGTCCATAAACTTGTTGTCTGGTTCGGCAACTGTATCCCAGGCGATGTCGCTCGGGCGATACAGACGTCGTGGATTTACCACGGCAACGATGCGCACTTTGTAACCTTCGTTTTCCAGTTTGTCCTTGGCTTCAAATACTGGCAGGAAGATCATGTCGCCGGTGACAGCAAACACTACGGTACCTTTGTTGCCGGCCTTAAATTTATCAGCATCGGATTCATAGATTGTGGCAGCACCATTTTCGATGGCGTTGCGCGATTCTTCCAGCGTCATGTAAACCGGCAGCGGGCTTTTCGAGGCGATGATCACCATGCTCTTGTTATAACTATCAGTAGCATATTCGTATGCAGTCTGGATGGCGTTTGCATCACAGGGGAACAGCGGAAAGGAATTACCATTACGCATCATGGCCGCAAAATAGTTTTCGATTTCCGGACGTTGATGGGTCCAGCCATTACGGCCCTGTTCCAGCGCGCCGGCGGTAAACATGCATACGGTCGACGGTGTTTTGCGGCGAAGTTCAGCCATTGCCTGCGCTACGGTCTGCATGATGGGCCAGCCATTGATGGCAAAAGACTCGTACGATAACCAGATTGAGCGAGAACCGAACAGGGCGAGGCCGGCGGCGAAACCGGCACAGGCATCTTCATTCAAAGGCTCGTAAACCTGTCCATTGGGTTCCTGGTTATATAAGGGGTCCTGGGTAGGGTGGCGGATCTTCAGTACATCATTGATGTTTTTCATCGCTGAGGCTTCGTTACCATCGGCATTGGTTACCACATAACGTTCGTCTGATAATCCAACCTGTCCGACCAGGGCGCCCATTGCAGTTGAAGGTACAGCCTGTTCATTCTTAGTGAACTCGTTCATTTTCAATTTGGGCAGTGCTGTAAATTCCAGCTCGCCTTCAGTGACCACGGTTTTTGCAGCAGGGCCGCCACCGGCTCGGCGCAGATTGTCACGTACCAGCTGCCAGGCCTCGGCAGGCAGGGAACGACGTTGCAGACCGTCGATGATATGTTGTTGGTCCAATGTGTCCGCCGGATATAAATTATGTGACTTGGCGCCAACGGTGTGTACACCGGTACCTTTAAGTTGCTTGATGATAAAAGCGGTCAGTTTTCCACCCATGGCCGATTTAGCTGCCATATCAATGCCCTGCAATACAGCTTTGGTAAAAGCCAGGCGTTGTTTTAGCGAGAATCGGCTGCTATCGACATAAGCACCGCTCTGATCACTGTCATCAAAATCTTTGGCATCGATCAGGATCACTTCTTCAAAACCGTGACCTTTCCAGTAGGCTGTCATCTGCTCGTTATTATATAGTGACACCATGGAATGATGCTCCTGCGAATAACCGTTCCAGATCAGTGTCGGTAAAAAGTTGGTCACTTCCGGATAAGCGGTATGGAAGTGCATCATCGAGTTCAATACATAGGGTTCGCCCATGCCGCCATCACCGATGGTGACCGGGAATAATTTATCACGATGCAGGTAAGCTCCTGCCATGGCAAAGTGCTGCCCCTGACCCAGTGGGCCAGCAGGCGATAGCAGGCCAGGAATAGCGCCGGAGAGATGACCTAATAAGCCATCTTTTTCACGGAAACGCAGCATCATGTCATCCATGTTGTTAATCCCCATTTCTTCCAGCGAACAGTCGAGGAACATCGAGGAATAAAAGCCGGGCGCATGGTGGCCTACTTCGGTAACAATATTGGTGTGCCCCAACATCATGAGAGAGGCATGTGCCTCGGCACTGGAAGCAAAACCACCGGGGTGGCCGCTGCCCTTAGAGCCGGTTACCTGCAGTGTGAGATAACGTAATGCATCTGCTGCCAGTAACGTCTGGTAAACACTGTTGTCATCATCGCTGCTCTGTATAGCGCTCTGGCCCTCGGCAATAACTGCTTCGGCAGTATGTTTGTCAAAATCAGGCCATTTCTCACCGAAGTGTTGAATGCCCTGGCAAAAAGCTGGGATAGTGGAGTTGTTCTTACTGCTCATAGCGTCGCCCTCTTAAAGCCTGTTGCTATCTGTATTAATCTAATTTTTCACATTGTAATCAATATTTCATTATGTGAAATTTTGATGATAAATGAAAAGCGGTACATAATTATTTGCACCGCCCGTATTTATGACTTGTGTAAACCTTAGCTTAGGCGATATAATTTTGCAATACACAATCGTTTTCACAATATGAAATTTAATCATGTCATCTATTCAAGTTATTGATCGTGGCGTCAGTCTTCTCGACGCCATAAGCCAGTATGAAGTGCCAGTTAGCCTGAAAATTCTCTCTGCAGATACCGGTCTGCATCCTTCCACCGCATTTCGCATTCTTGGTGCTTTGATGGAAGCCGGTTTTGTCGAAAAAGATACTGCCGGTCATTACATGTTAGGTAAAAAACTGGTGCGCCTGGCGGGTAAGGTCCGGCGTGGTGTTGACCTGCGAGAACAGGCGCTGGATATTATGGAAGCACTGCGTGATGCCATCGGTGAAACTGTTAATCTCACCGTGCGTGAAGGCGACGAGGTTGTCTATATTGAACGTGTTACCTCAAATCGCATGATGCGGGTAGAGCAGGTGATCGGTAGTCGTGCGCCATTGCATGTTACCGCGGTCGGTAAATTGATGCTGGCTGAATTGGGTGATCGTTTCATTCATGCCTATGCTGATCGTACCGGGCTTAAAGCCTATACTTCGTATACCGCTACTACTGAGCAGGATCTGCTCAATGCAGTTCATCAGGCGCAGACCCAGGGTTTTGCTTATGATAATGAAGAAGCCGAAGAGGGCGTTGGCTGTATTGGTGTTTTGATTTACGACGGCAGTAAAAATGTTGTTGCCGGCCTGTCTATCTCTGCCCCGATCGAGCGTCGTAAACAGGAATGGGTGAAGCTGGTGAAAGCTGCAGGTAATAAAATATCTGAACGGCTTGGTGCATAAAACGCCTATAGATTGAACTGATTAACGCAACTATCATCTACATTTATAATGTAATTTCTACAGCAGTGTGCACCTTGATTTATCATCTTGCAGTAGAAGAGCATGGTAGAATTCTGTTTCAGAGATTTAAATTAATTTAGAGGTTTCATTTCACATGCTACGTAAGATATTGATAATAACAGCACTACTTATTCCTGCTACTAATGTTGCTGCGGGTGCTATCGATTTTCGTGTCGGTAAGGACATGGCAGAACTGTCTTACTACGGACAAACATCTACTTTTGGTTATGGTGGCGCAGATATGGGTCTTGGTGTGCTGTTTAATGACGATAAAGATGTCGTCGCTAACGGTTCTATTCTGGTGAGTGGAAGCAGCAGTGGTGACGTAAAAGCGTTGCATTTTGGTGTTGGAGCTAAAGTGTACGGCGGTGACATTAGTGGTTCTAAATCACAATCCTACGATGTTCAGGGTGGTGCGGTGGCTATCGGCGGTCAGATACGATATATTTTTCCGAGTAGTACTCCGTTCGCTGTTTTAGGTGAAGTATTTTATGCGCCAAAAGTGACTAATATTGCAGAATGGGATCGTACGCAGGAATATCGCGTTGCGCTTGAGTTGGAAGTATCCCCTAGCGCACGAGCGTATGTCGGTTATCGAAAACTGGAAGTAAAATTCGATAGCAAGGGCTCAAACCATAATTATGATGTTGATGATGGATTCAACATCGGTGTGCGTTTTGAGTTTTAAAGATGTAAGTGTTTAGTCAGTGGTTTTATTAGCAGACGGGTCTGGTCTGTGGTGGTTGTGAGAGGGTAGTTTCGACCCTGCGCGTATAGACATGCGTTTTAAAATCGGTTCTCGCGAGGCGTAAAGGCCGCAGATAAAAACAGCAATAAGTGATGTTATTCTGTAGCGTAGTGACGATCTGACCCGACAGTATTACAGCACATGCGCAATAAAACGGTCGGACAGTGCCCAGCCATGACAAAAGATTTATTCTTGTTTTTATCTGTGCTTTACGCATCTGCGGACAATCGCTTATATCTAAAGTAACATTTTTGAACGTTTCCAGTCTGTCATTCAATTTCTTCAATAAGTAAATCTGCTGCAATATATTGTTATCCCAGAGTTATCGCGCTATGAAGGAAATTGAGAAATTATTGCAAATCATGAGCGATTTGCGTAACCCTGAGAGCGGTTGTCCCTGGGATATTGGTCAGAACTTTAAATCCATCGCAGCCTATACCGTGGAAGAGGCCTATGAAGTCGCTGATGCTATCGAGCGCGATGACATGGCTGATCTTAAAAACGAATTGGGTGATCTCTTGTTTCAGGTGGTGTTTCATGCGCAGATGGCTTCTGAAAACCGGCAGTTTGATTTTGTTGATGTCGTCAACGAAATCAATAACAAACTTATTCGTCGGCATCCGCATGTGTTCGCAGATAACAAGACCACTGATGAAGCAGAACTGAACCGCCAGTGGGAAAAACATAAAAAAGCGGAGCGCGGTGAGAAAAGTCAGCAACATAAAAGTTATTTAGATGGCATAGCTGCGGCAATGCCGGCATTGCGCTGGTCAGAGAAACTGCAAAAACGTGCGGCACATCATGGCTTTGACTGGGATAATGTTGCGCCGGTATTCGACAAGCTTGATGAAGAAATCGGCGAGTTAAAAGCTGAAATTTTAATCGAAGATAACCAGCAAAAGATTGCTGATGAAATGGGTGATGTTCTGTTTGCCAGTGTCAATCTCTCACGTCATCTGGGTGTCGATCCAGAGCAGGCATTACGTGATTCCAACCGGAAATTCATATCTACGTTTTAATATCGTTGAGCAGTTACTCGCCGGAAGATCGAAAAGCAAATGGAAGAGTGCAGTGTTGCTGAGCTTGAAGAGTATTGGCAGACAAGCGAAAAAAATAATATCTTCCGCAAATAAACGCAAATAAAAACTTACTAGATGTAATAACTTTATTTATGATTAGGCAGCGTGAAGTTTACTGATAAAAACTATAATCGGTTTTTAAATTTGCGTTCATTTGCGGAAAAGTTATCACGCACAAAAAAAGCCGCAATAAATGCGGCTTTTTTCTATAAGCGTTTTTACTACTAGATAAACAGTGACTGTGTGGCGTCAGCTGATTCTTCAAAGTAAGTAGCAGCACCAACGAAATCAATGCCGTCGATGAATGCTTTTGGATCATGTCCGAATAACTCAACAGTCATCTGGCAAGCAAGGAATTTGCATTCTGCTTCCTGACAAAGTTCACGTAACTCATCAATAGATGCCACGCCGCAGTTGCTGATGGTTTTCTTCATCAGGCTGGTGCAGATTGGGTCCATGAAAGGAATGTTCCATAGAACGTTAGGAACTTTAGGGCCAAAATCGATGCCTCTTAACCATTTAGGACCAAAAGGCATTTTCATTGGCATATCTGGTGCAGCTGTTGGTGTGATTTTTAAAGCGCTGGTATCTTTTAATAACAGGTTCAAACCATAGAATGTAAAGAAGATTGATACTTCCATGCCTAACGCTGCTGCTGTACTAGCAAGGATGAATGGAGGATATGCCCAGTCCAGTGTTCCCTTGGTTGCGATAATGGTTAGTTTACGTTGGTCTGCCATGGTTTTATCCTCGTGTATTTGTTAATCAATAATGTTAATTAAGACAGTCTTCTGACTATGTATAATTCAGAGGATACAACCATACTCCTAAACTAACAGCTTTTGCAAGTCCCTAAGGTGTTGTTATATCAGAGATCATTCTGTATTTGGTCTAAAAGTGGCAGTGAGTTCGGTGTTGTTAGGCGCTTTTAGGGGATTTATTCCAAAACGCGATAACTGTTATTCCGCAGGTAGGTTTCCAGATCAGAGGGGTTGTTGATGGCCGGATGGCATTGGTTGCCGCTACAGGGATAAGCAATGCTGGCCCCCTTGTCGTTGCTGCCAGCTGCAATTTTGCCACTCAACGTGACGTGGAGAGTCTGGTTCGCTGGAATAGTATATACCAGTGTAAAGGGTAAATAATACTGTTGTGTTAATTTCTGCCAATCTATTCCATCTTCTGGATGACTTCTTATTATAAGTATGCCGGGTGGCGTTAAATATTCGCTTAAGGCGTTTAATAGTGCGCAATGCGAGATCGGATGGTGGTTAATGGCTGACCAGGCCGATTTTAGGCAGTTATCTGCGGCGGTGATATATTTTTGCTGCCCCGATAAATAGCCCAGTCGGTTTAATGATGTGGCCGCAATAGCGTTGCCAGATGGGATGGCGTCATCACTGAAGCTTTTTAAGCGCTGGATGAGTGATTCATGATGATTGCTGGTGAAGTAAAATCCACCATAGTTGGTATCTTCGAAATCAGCCAGTAATTTATCGGCTAATGCCAGTGTCCATTCATATAGTTCGTTGTCCCAGCGGCTTTGAAGTAATTCTAACAGGCCATAAATAAGAAATGCATAATCATCGATATAAGCGTTGAGAGTTGCTTTTCCGTCTTTATAGCTGGCGAACAGCTGGTTCTTTTTCCAGCAATGGTTTTTCAG
>CAWBXM010000006.1:0-45257 GCA_963792545.1 uncultured Gammaproteobacteria bacterium
CGTGCCAGCAACAGCGGCTTTCGATAAAAAGTCGCGTCTTGAGCTATTGATTTTGTCGTTAGAATTTTTCATTGCTGGTTAACGCCTTTGTCTGTCTTTTCACTGGCCGCTAGAGTTTGTTGTAACTGTTTTTGCAACGAAGAGGTGTGTGCTCCACGTTTGATAAATTTTTGTGGGCGGTCAGCGTGACACTGGAAACAGTCAATCTGCACAGATGCATATTGATGACAGGCGTTGCAGAAATGCTGGTCGCTGTCTATGCCTGCAATCTGACCATCTTTATCCGGCTGGACATGGCAGTTAATACAGTTCGCAAGGCTTTCCGGTTCGTTACGAATGCCTTCATGCACGGTTTCATCACGTTCGTGCAAAATGTAGTTCATGTGATTTCTACGCATCTCATGTTCGTCATGAATACACTTTGCGTCCTCATCTGACGGTTCATGAATCGTAGGGAAAGGCGTCTCAGCCAGTGCCGAAGTCGACAGCAGTGTGAAGCCTATCAATGCATAAACTAAAACTGCAACTTGTCGTAAAAATCGTGTCATCAGATTACCTGTTTTTTATATCTGTAATGAACCGTTATTGTGTATCTGTAGGGCGGACCAGGAAATGTAAACCTGGGTTCCGCGACCGCACCTGTATATCATGGCAATCGCGGAACAATATTCCGCTCCTACAAGAGTTATTGTTTAAGAAACACCCAGTGCCATATCGATGTAACCGGTAGGGCATACATCAGCACAGATATGACAACCAATACATTTAGTGTAGTCAGTGTCTACATAACGACCTAAAGTTTTGCTGTCTTTCTTAACACGGAAAACGGCATCCTGTGGGCAGTAGATAACACAGTTATCACACTCGAAACACATACCGCAACTCATACAACGACCTGCTTCTTTAACCGCTTTGGCTTCTTCAAGACTGGTCTGACGTTCTGCGAAATGACCTAGTACTTCCTCGGAAGAAGGTACGTCTGTATCGCGCAGGATACGTTCTTCATAATCAAAGTGTCCAAGGAATAAATGATCAGCTGAGATGATTTCCTGAGATGAACGATCTTCGTAGTTATGGATTGCGTACTTGTTAGAGTCAGTGCCACGCTGACCGTCATCTTTATGGTCGGCCGCATCATAAGACTCAACATCTAAACCAGCTTCATGCAGTTTCTTATTTAAATCGAAGAAATGAACGTCAACTTTAGGACGTTTTTTAACTTTGATATTATTAAAATGATTTTCGATAGTTTCAGAAACGATATAAGCCTGACCGATTGCTGTAGTTAACAGGTGGGGGCGAACGATATCTCCACATACGAAGTGATTTTCTTTGCCCGGTACGCGGAACATGTGGTCAGCGTCTACCAGGTTGCGACCATTGTTGAAGTCTTCAAGACCTTCAAGATTACCGCCCTGACCGATCGCTGCAACGATGAGGTCAGCTTCAACGATGTATTCTTTACCGCCTTCGACAGCAACCGGTGCATTGTTTTCCCACTTGGAGTCAACAAACTTCATGCCCGTCGCACGACCGTTGGCATCACGAATGAGGGCAACAGGCATAACTTCGTTCATGATGTTAACGCCTTCGATAGTCGCGTCTTCAACTTCATGCTGTGCCGCTGTCATCTCTTCTTTCTTGAACAGTGCAGTCAGTGTTACCTGGTCACAAGGAATGTTTTTTGATGAATCATGGTCAGCGTGTGAGATTACAGAGTTCACGACATCTTCTGGGTTTTCTTTAAGATCAGCTAATGTACCGATGCGACGTGATACAGAGACAACATCGATAGAAGTATCACCACCACCAATACACAGAACTTTTTTGCCTGTGTATTTCATGTTGCCTTCGTTGAATTGCTCAAGGAATTGTACAGCAGATACACAGTTAGGTGTTTCGTCCCAGCCTTCAACAGGAACGCCACGACCAGTCCAGCAGCCTAATGCCCATAAAACAGCATCATGTTCTTTTTCTACGTCTGCAAGTTCAACGTCACGACCCACGCGAGTGTTCATACGTGTTTCGATATTACCCATTTCTATAATACGGTTACATTCGTTGTCCAGGAAATCACGTGGCGTACGGTAGCCAGGGATACCGTAACGCATCATGCCACCTAACTCTGAGTGGTCATCAAAAATGGTTGATGCAATACCTTTACGGCGCAACTGGTAAGCCGCAGCCATGCCTGCTGGACCACCACCGATGATGGCGACTTTTTTACCAGTCATCTGAGCGCTGTTATCAAACTTGAAACCTTCTTTAAACGCAGTATCGCCGATGTATTGTTCAACAGAGTTGATACCAACGAAGTCTTCAACGTTGTTACGGTTACAGCCAGTCTCACAAGGAGCCGGACACACGCGACCCATCATAGAAGGGAAAGGGTTAGCATCAGTAGAGCGACGGAATGCATATTCTTGCATAGAGACGCCTTCAGGAGGAAGCTCGATACCTCGTACGATATCTAACCAGCCGCGGATATCTTCGCCTGATGGGCAGCTGCCCTGACAAGGCGGGGTACGATGTACATAAGTAGGACACTTGAATGAAGTGTCTTCATTAAAAATTTGTTTGCCGAAATCTTTATTAACGAAGTCGCCATCTTTAAATTTTCTGAAGGTTAACTTACTGTCTTGCATATCTTGTTTCGAAGTGGCCATGCCATATCTCCTGTTGCTTAACTAAGGACGTTGTCCCTGGTATATGTCAATAATTATGAGTTATTAAAATTTCTAATTCTATATTGCTAATTCTATATAAATTAAGTACTACCAAATTTCCTGAGTAAATTTAAGCCGCGGCTTCAGTGTCATCAGCTTCTTCGCCTTGGCCTTCAAGGATGATCGCGTTGCTTACCAACTGGTGAACACTCACGATCTGATCCATAGTCATGCCGTAATAAGGTAAAACCTTTGTGAACTGAGATTTACAGATGGCGCATATAGCTGCCATGTGTGTGACGCCATGATCGGCAACAACATTCTTCAACGATTCCATACGTGGCTGTGCGCCTTTAATACGTAGTTCCATCAGGTCATCAGTTAACAGACCGCCACCGCCGCCACAACAAAATGTCTGATCATGGATAGTGTCAGCTGACATGTCATGGAAGTTGTTACATACCGCCTGAATTACCTGGCGAGGCGTAGTGAACTGACTACCCTCTGTGTCACCGATACGTGATGCACGTGCGATGTTGCATGAATCATGGAAGGTCAGAGTCATGTGATCGTTTTCAGTCTTATCAATATTTAATATATTGCGATCTAAACAGTCTTTAGTAAATTCAAGAATGTGCTGTGGGATAGGGTAGTTCTGATCAAGGAAATCCCATGGCCCAGCCAGTGTATTTAAATGGTTGTATGCAACCCGCCATGCGTGGCCGCACTCGCCAAATACCAGGCGTTTAACGCCGAGCTCTTTTGCTGCGTCACGGATACGCAGTGAGATCTCACGCATGTGTTCGTAACTACCAATGAATAGACCGAAGTTGGCTGCTTCTGATGCTTTTGAACTCATTGTCCAGGTAACACCCGCCGCGTGGAATACTTTTGCATAACCGATTAAGCCATCGATGTGTGGTTCAGCGAAGAAATCAGCAGAAGGTGTGACCAGTAATATTTCCGCGCCTTTCTCATCAAGAGGGAAACGTACTTTAATGCCGATATCGTCTTCGACTTCTTCTTCCAGGCCTTCTAGTGTATCTACCAGGGCAGGCTCCGGCAGACCAAGGTTGTTTCCAATCTTATGTACTTTAGGGATGATCTGGTTAGAGTACTTTTGACCCATGCCAATCTGCGCCAGCATATCACGCGCGGCCATGGTTACTTCAGCGGTATCGATACCGAAAGGACAGAACACTGCGCAGCGACGACACTCAGAACACTGGTGATAGTAGCTGTACATGTCTTTGATTGCATCTTCTGTTAAGTCGATAGCGCCAACCAGCTTAGGAAAATATTTGCCGGCAAAGGTGAAATAACGGCGATAAACTTTGCGCAGTAAATCCTGACGCGCCACTGGCATGTTTTTCGGATCGGCTGTACCGATATAGTAATGGCATTTGTCAGTACATGCACCGCATTTAACGCAGGTGTCCATGAATACCTGTAAAGACCGGTATTTACTGAGTTTGTCTTCCATTAGCTCTAGAAACTTTTCTTTCCAGCCATCAATAAGACCTTTCTCGTCTGCAGAAGGGTAACCCATGGCAGTCTGGAATTCTTCACCGGCAACAAAAGGAGAGCTATGAGCCATCGCACCTTCCATAATGGAAGGTATGATGGGAAATTCGTGCGTTTCTGGTATTTCGTAATCAGCCATTATTATTCTCAGTTAGCAGTTTTCCAGTGATAGATTAAGCGTTACGGCCATCTTTGGCTTCGATTTCAGCGCCCCATGGCGACAGATGACGCTTTTCACGCGGGTTATCAACCTGATAGCGTGTTGGAGCCATAAACAAACCGGGCGCATGCATTAACTTACTGATTGGGAAAATTATCGCCAAAAATAGAACCATGGTCAGGTGTGCTAATAAAATTAGGTCAGCAGGCAGATCCTGCCAGTCGAACAGGAATAAACCCATGATAAATGCTTTTAACTGTACGATGTCTGTGTGTGAAACATAGACGATGGATAATCCGGTGCCTGCGATGCCCATGATTAAAATCAGCATTAAATAATCAGAAGGAGATGAGATATAACGTACGCGATCTACAAAGATGCGACGTCCAAAGAGGCCGAGCAAGCCAAAAAGCATTGCAAAACCTGCATAGTGACCAAAACTTTGCACCACCATGTTGTTGACTAGCGGCCATAAAAAAGAATTCGGTGAAATCACGTAACGTAAGTGGCGGAAAAATGCGAGTAGCAAAGAAGCGTGGAATATGAAGCCAAATATCCAGGTCCACTTTGTTGCACGGAACAGGCTGTTGAACAGAACAACCTCGGTGAAAAAACGATAAACAACACCTGACCTGGTTAAAGGTGCAGGGGTAACGGCTATTTTTAATGGTGCTGGAACACGTTTGTACTGCAACATCTTGTTGGTGATGCCAGCCACTAATGTGATCATTGCCACATAAAAAAGTATGACATACAAAATACTAAGTGCGCTCATTAAAATATCTCGTTAGGTGAATCTTAATAAAAATCTATTATTTTCGTCTGGTTATCACAGAACTTCATTTCGCGATAACCCAACTTTAAATAAAGCACATCAAGTAACAACTAAATGAACCTTATTTAAAGTTACGGGGACGATGTAACTGCCCCCGAACTTAATAATTTTTAACTTTTAAAGATTAAAAATTATACACAGCCAGTTGGCTTTGGAAGACCAGCATATTTACATGCTTGCTTACCTGGGCCATATGGGAACAACTCATAAAGGTATTTGCTGTTACCTTTTTCTTTACCAAGACGCTTACCAACTGCTTTAGTTAGTACACGTACTGCTGGAGCAATTTGATACTCTTCGTAGTACTCGCGCAAGAAGTTGATGATGTCCCAGTGCTCTTGAGTCAAAGGCTGGTCTTCAGCTGCAGCCATAGCTTCGCCTATTGCAGGTTCCCATTCGTTTAAGTTAGCTAGATAGCCTTCTTCATCCACTTCAAATGATTTTCCGTTTACTTCAATTGCTGACATATTTGTTTCCTCGTAGTGAGCTTAATAATAAAATGTGTTTTTAAAGCCAAGATTGAACAGAGTCGTGCTCAGCTACTAAACTAACAAAGCCTTCATAATCGACGACTTTGATACCATCAGCCAGTTTACCTTCGAGTCCACGAGCCTGAAGGTCTGGACCGAGTACGGCAAATGAAACACCGCTGGCGTTTTTGATCTTTTCTGCAGCACTGGTACCAGTGGTTGCAGCATATACTCCGTCTTCGATCAGCAGAACGGTAGAACCGCTTTTTGCGTAACCTAAACAAGCGTCGAATGTGTTAGATTCGAATGGAGATTTGTTTACTGTGTGTAATAGTCCCATGATTGTCTCTTAATTTTATATTGGCCTAGAAGCTCAGGATTATTTCTTGTTCAGACATAACATCAGCTAACTCTGCACGGCTCACCAAACGGATAGAGTCTTTTTCTGCGTAGTCTTCATCTTCATCTTCCCAAACGAGATGCTGAAGATCATCTAATGTTAAACCACGCTCTTCGAGTGACTCTTTTTCGACGTAGATTTTAGTTACTTCGTAATCACCAAGAGCGGAGTAAACTGGTGAGAAATTCTTCTGACCAATAGCTGTAGTGTTTTGCCCCTTAGTTAGTTCGTATACACCGTCACCGATGAATGCAAGACTAACGTCCTGGTCAAATGCTGCACCAATTAAAACAACCTCTAAAGACTCCAGAGCATAAATCGTGCCGTAAGGAGCTTTGCGGTTAACGTACATGAATTTTTTAACTGCCATATCTAATTCTCCTATGCACCGAAAACGACTAAACGGTCAGCTTCGATGCCGGCTTCGATCAATTGACCCAGGCCAGAAATACGGAAACCTTCCATCAGGTTATTATCCTCAAAACCCTGGCGTTTCGCTTCATCAACATCCATGATGCCGCGACGCTGAGCTGCTGCAATACAAACAACCATATCCAGGTTGTTTGCTAGAGACAGTTCTGACCATTGTTTTGCAATATTGCGATCATCTTGTGGCGGAACCGCAAGTTTGGTCGCATTATTAACACCGTCGTGATAGAAGAAAACACGAAATATTTCATGCCCGGCAGCAAGTGCAGCTTTAGTAAACTGATACGCCGTATCAGATGCCTGGTGCTGGTATGGACCTTCGTTAACTTGAATACTAATCTTCACAGTAATACCTTTATTCGATAATCGTTAATAATATTAATTAGAAGCGAATGTGAGTCGAAGCATTTAAGCTGTTACGAGCACCGCGCCAGTTATCAATGTGATACTTGGTGAAAGGCAGGTTAGTCACTTCGAAGAAACGAGGCCAGCCAATACGCTCAATCCAGTCATTGATACGTTCCCAATCTTTAGCATCGTTTTTGTATGCTTTAAGAATGTTTTTCACGATAGCAGTAGCTTCAGGCCAGCGTGGTGGATTGTTTGGGATACCAGCAGCAACTAATTTCTGGAAAGTCGGTTTGCTACGAGCGTTAGAGTGATTACCGCCAACCCATACTGCTAATTTAGAATGCTCAGCATCATTAATTTGCATTGGAGGGCAAGGAGGGAAACATGCGCCGCAACAGATACATTTCTTCTCATCAACTTCTAAAGAAGGTTTGCCGTTAACCATCGCAGGACGAATCGCAGCTACCGGGCAACGTGCAACAACAGAAGGTCGCTCACAGATGTTAGATACTAAATCGTGATTGATCTTAGGTGGTTTAGTGTGTTGAACGTTAATAGCGATGTCGCCTTGACCACCACAGTTAATCTGACAACATGATGTAGTGATATGAACACGGTTAGGCATGTTGCAGTTACGGAACTCGTCGATCAACTCGTCCATCATAGACTTAACAACACCTGATGCATCAGTACCAGGGATATCACAGTGTAACCAGCCCTGTGTGTGAGAAAGCATTGTTACAGAGTTCTTGGTACCGCCAACGATGTAACCTTTGTCGGTAATCGCTTTGATTAAAGGCTCAACTTTCGCTGGGTCAGCAACCATGTATTCAACGTTACTACGGATAGTGAAGTGTATATAACCATCAGCGAATTCATCGCCAATATCACATAGTTCACGTAGAGAGAAGATATCAAGAATACGTTGTGTACCAACACGTACGGTCCAGATTTCGTCGCCGCTATAACCTACGTGACGAAGCACACCCGGTTTTGGATGCTCATGGAATTTCCATGCGCCGTAATTTTTACGCATAACTGGGTGCATGTATTGGAAGCCATCTGGGCATCCAGATTCTATCGGTGAACGAGGTTTTTCATCACTCATTTTTTATTCCTCAAAAATTTAATATTTGTTAGACGGGGCATAAAATAGCCCCGCCCAGGATTAGATTACGAATCGATTATGCGTTAGCAGCTTCTGCTTTACGCTCAAACCATTTTTCAGCTTCTTCGTCCCAGCCATCCATACGGACGTAAGAACTCTGACGAGGATTGCCGACCATGTTTGGATCTACTTCAAGACCGATACCTTCCAGGTAGTTAACCAGACCGATACGCTCGATCATCTCACCCGTACGTTCGTGTTCAAGACCATTTTCAGCCCAGAAATCGATCATTTCTTCAGCCAGTTCTACCAGGCTTTCGTAATCTTCTTCAGTTTCCATTTTCTTGAATGGGATAACAACGGTACCCATCAGGTCACCGATCTTCAGTGTGCGTTTACCACCGACTAGTACAGTAACACCGTGGTCATCACCTGGGTGAAGCGCTTTAGGCATAACGTTCAGGCAATGCATGCAACGTACACAGTTACGGTTATCTACTACTAATGTATTGTCTTCAGTGATAGACAGTGCATTAGTCGGGCAACGTGAAGTCATGTTGTCGATGTAGTATTGACGACCGTTTTCACCTTTCGCGTCGATGTAGTTCTTAACTTCTTCCTGATCAACTTTCATGTCATCGCGCCATGTACCGATAATGGCCATATCAGCACGTTCGATAGCATTCTGACAATCGTTAGGACAACCAGAAACTTTGAACTTGAATTTGTATGGAAGTGCTGGACGGTGAACATCATCAGTAAAGTTGTTTACCAGTGTGCGGTGAATCGCGTGCTCGTTCGCACAAGACATCTCACAACGTGAAGCGCCGACACAAGACATAGCAGTACGTACACATGGACCCGCACCACCTAGATCCCAACCGTAGTCGTTGATCTCATCAAAGAAGTGCTGTGTACCTTCAGTGGTAGTACCGATAAACATGATATTACCAGTCTGTCCGTGGAAAGTTTGCAGGCCTGAACCCCATTTTTCCCAGCTATCGCCTAACTGACGTAACATAGAAGTGGTGTAGTGGTTACCTGCAGGTGGTTGAACACGGATAGTGTGAAATTCTTTAGACTCTGGGAAAGCTGAACCTACTTCAGAGAAGCGAGGAATAATACCGCCGCCGTAACCATAGACAGATACGGTGCCGCCTTTCCAGTAACCCTTACGAGTTTCGTATGAATGCTCAAGCTGGCCCAGCAGGCTACTTGTTACATTTTGGATACGTTCATCAGGATGATTATCACGTAAATTCTTGATACCTGAAATAAAACTCGGCCATGGGCCATTTTCAAGTTCGTCGAGCATCGGTGTTTCATAAATCTTCTTGGCCATGGAATATCTCCTGTCTGCCGCTATGGTTGTGTCAGTTTAAGTACAGATTGATTGTGTACCAGGGGTGCAGATTTTAGTACCAATCTATTTGTTAAACAATATCTCTTTCAATGTAATTCGCTGCTTTGCTACGTTACATCTCTGAGGCAATCTATATTTGTGGTGCGAAGTTTAGGTTGAGATAGCAAACTGTAGAATCCTACGCATGGGGGGGGTGTTAAATTATGCTTTATCCCCTATGGGATAGTGGATATTGGTCTCAGTCTAATCGAATCATGCTATTGCTATTTAAAACAAAGACTTACTCTGTATATGATGACAATCATTCGTAGCGGTTTAATTTAACTTATATATTATGTATCTGCCAACCAGTAGTGATATTGTGATTTTTTTATTTTTTCGGCAAGCTGTAAGCTGTTTAACTTACATGCTTGAGAAAATTTTTATGCCACTATCTGCGAAACAGCACATTCTAGCGCACTCCGCTTTCGATCTGTGTGATAACGTCGCCTATGCAGCGTGGCGTGAAATTAAGCTGTTGTATAAGAGACCGAAAGTTTCTGATTTGCTGGTTGACGTACTCGATCCGTACCAGCTAAGTAGTGCGGAAGTCTCGGCGATAAGTGTACGTTGTCGGCACTTCAATATGGCTATTTATCAGCTGTACGATCCGCAGGTCACGGATAAAAGGCTGGTGCATGAAATGGGTGCACAGTTGGCAATGAGACATCTCGATTCTAATCTGCGGGCAGATGAGGATAGCGTGACAAGTCTCGAAGTAAGGGCGCAATCCGGCAATCAGTATATTCCATACACAAATAAAGCATTAAGTTGGCACACGGACGGTTATTATAATCCCCTTGATAAACAGATTTTTGGCATCATTATGCATTGTGTGCGACCTTCAGATGAAGGTGGTGTTAATCGGCTGCTGGATCCAGAACAGCTTTATATCGCACTTAGAGATCAGGATCCGGCTTATATAGAAGCTTTGATGCATCCCGAGGCAATGACCATTCCGGATAACATTGAGAATGGAAAAGTGATTCGCGAAGCACAGAGCGGCCCGGTATTTAGTGTCAAGCCAGATGGACGCTTGCATATGCGCTACTCAGCAAGAAAACGCAACATAGTTTGGCGTGATACGGACGATACGCTGAAGGCTATCGAAAGTATCAGTAAAATTATGGCTGACGATAAAAATGTGCTCAAAGTGGCGCTCAGATCTGGCCAGGGCATTATCTGTAACAACGTATTGCACAATCGAAGTAGTTTTAGTGACAGTGAGAAACAAAAGCGCTTAATGTATCGCGCAAGATATTATGACGCTGTACATCAGGTGAATAGCGAATAGTGATTAGTGATTAGTGATTAGTGATTTTCGCAGAAACCTAGCGCTAATATTATATTTTTAGAGGTTTGAGTAATGTTGTGGTTAAGTGAAGTTATGATCCAGAATCCTGAAATGGAGAATTTTGAGCAGCTCAAAGATGAGCTAAAAAAGCGTGCGGCAGGAGGAGAGTTGTTTTTTCGTATGGACGTTAAACCTCAGTTTTCTGATACCCCTGCGGACTGGGAAGATAAGCTGGAAGCAGCATTTACCTCCAGAGTGTAATCAGAGACTCGCTAAATTTAACGGTAGACTATTATGTTCTGGCAAGAAGACGACAAAAAAAATGATGTATCCACCTCCGAAAAGGTGGTGGATGCGAGTTACAGGATTGATTGTAAGCAGATCCCAACCTGTCACGCATGGGAATTATCTCAGGCTTTGTATCAGGCTTTGCCCTGGATAAAAGATGATGATGAAATAGGTGTACATCAGATACATGGGGCTGCCTCCGGTAACGGTTGGGAGCGTCCGCCTGACGGTGAGTTAATCCATCTTTCAAAGCGTGCCCGTATGCAGATGCGTGTGCCTGTATCACGTATTGATGATGCGGCTGATCTGGTTGGTAAAACACTGGATGTTGCAGGATTCCCGGTTGTCATCGGTGAAATGACCAGTAAGTCTATCGATCCCTTTTCTACCCTTTTTTCTCGCTACATCGTCGCGCCACCAGAGATGAGCGAAGATGATTTTCTGCAGTGGGTGTTTGAAGATCTGAGCAGTCGAGGTATTTCGGTGCGTAAGCTGCTGTGTGGGATCGGCCATAAGTTCGAGGCAAATGGTGAGCAAATCGAAACACGAAGTTTGATGATAGCGGATCTGGACAAGTCGACGTCAATTGCATTACAGGAGGTTGGTATTGGTCCGCACCGGCATTTTGGTTGCGGTATTTTTGTTCCGCACAAAGGTATAAAAGCGGTCGGTGAAACAGAAGATAAAGCCCATTTTTCAGGAAGTTAGGTGATTCTTTTAAAGTTATATATGACTCATTGCGAGCAAGCTGAAAAAGGCTTTTTATATTACCTTGGAAAAAATACTACCCCATTAGCAATACTGGAAATGAGCTAGCTATTCAGCTACTATTTGCGCCACATTTACAATATAGAATGAGGTTAATTAATCATGGCAGCACTTGACTCAGTCGATAGAACAGCAAACGGTTATCTTGAAAACATAAACGACTGGAACGAAGAGATCGCAGCAGAAATTTTTGCTGAGGAAGAAATCAATCCGACTGAAGAGCACTGGGACACTGTGCGCTATGTTCGCCAGGAAACTTTAGATGGCAACGAGCCAAATGAGCGTAGCATCATGAAAGCGATGGGCAAGCTCTGGGGTCGTAAAGTTTCTTCAAAAGAAATGTACGAAATGTTTCCTGGTATGCCGTCAAAGCAAGGCCTGAAAATTGGTGGTTGTCCACAGAGCACACGTAAAGGCGGTTACTAATTTTTAGAATATGAATGTTTATCTTCCCATTTATAGATATATGGGTAAGATACTGCACAGACTAAAATTCTACTAAGTTAATAAAATTCAAATACGTAAGAATTTATCAGGCTATAAAGGTCTAAAAACGATAAGTTCCACATACATGAAAAGGTGAGAGATATGAGCAGCAAACAAGAAATGATTAAAGAAATGCTGGAAATGCAAAAGAAATTTTCTGCATATGAGCAAGCAAACGGTGTAGATCCAGAAGAATATTTCACACCAGAAGCTGGTTCAGAGTTTGATGGATACCGTGCGAAATATCAGGAACTTGCAAATAAAGTTGTTGATATGGCTCATGAAGAGGCCGGTTCTGAGCGTTAAGTCAGAAACAGTATAAGCATGAAAAAAGCCGCACATTGTTGCGGCTTTTTTGTATCGTATTTCATCTACCTCGTGTTCTGATAACGTATCGATGAATTAATCATGTTCCTTAGATGTTAGGGGCTAAACTAAATAACGTTAATACAAGCACTGATAAGAAGAGAACCACTAAAGCTAATTTCTTTGTTTCAGTTCCGATCTCTGTTTCCATTTTTTTCTCAATTTTCATTGTTCCGCTCCTTTTGAATAAATCGAGTGCCCGCTTCATAAAATAATTAATAATTTTCGGGCAGTGATTTTTTAATTACAATTGATATCAACTTTTAGCTTCCACATGCAGGAGCTAGTCCTCAATGAATAATACTATTAACAAACGCTGCTTTATTAAATCAGGGATTCCCCTATTTTTTGCGTCATTACTGCCGAATGTATTCAAGCCAATGATTCTGTTTCACCTCGAACTGATTTTTTTAGATGAAACACTGGCCAGATAAAATTCAGGTAACCCCTGATGGTAGAACTTCGCAGACCACGTAATATCATGCCTCAGTTTATTTATAAGCTAAATCAGAAATGTGTTTTAGCCATAGCTATCAGTGAAGAGAGCCATAAAATGAAACATGTGAATTCTGATTCAGTATTTGAAAAATTTACTTACAAAATCAATAATATAGACAAGGCGAAGGTGTGTGCCAGCAGGAAACATAATTCCGCTCGAGTCACCGTTACGGTCAAACTTGTAGGCGTGCTGGACCTGCGTGCAGTTTATTTAATGCATAACATCTATGAATTCGCCAAAAACTTTAAAGCGGCACATATCATTGTTGACCTTCGCAGAACACATCACATCCATGACTCGGGTCTGGCGATGTTGTTATTGTTGAAAAATAAGCTTGGATCGCAAATTGAAAAAATAAAACTCACTAATACAAGCCATTTAATGAACCGCCACTTTGCTTATCTGCCGATAACGTTTGAAATTAGTTGATAACTTAAATATAGGTAATAGTAATGCTAGACCTGCTTACAGAACTGGAGATACTGGAGATAAAAGAACGGCGTAAAATAATTGCCCATCATGCTTATCGGCTTGCAGAACAGCGTGGTTTTAATGGCGGTGATGCGGTACAGGATTGGCTGGAGGCAGAGAAGGAAGTTAATGTGATGTTTGACTGGTTATCTGCTAACAACGTTTGAAACGATTAATTATTAATATTTTTGGAAATGGAGGAAAGATATAATGGCAAAACGACAACTTGTAGCAGCATCAAAAAAAGTAAGAACTCCAACTAAGACTCAGAGAAACACAATGAAGAGTACTCTGGATGATGTAGATCAACGTGAAATGATTGCACGTGAAGCCTACCTGCGCGCAGAGAAACGTGGTTTTAATGGCGGAGATCCGGTACAGGACTGGCTGGAGGCAGAAGCCAAGGTTAGTGAGATGATGAAGATGAGTGCATAAGCATAAGTTGTCTACACTCTGAGGTAAACCCATAAGCCAGATACAGACTGATAACAGTGGGAATTTGCTCAGGATAAAGTAATAACTTATTGCAGCGTTTTATTCTAATTACAGAATATGTCGCCCGTTACGTAATGCAGGATGTATATGCTTCGGGCGACTTCGCGTCGGTTTGACAAGCCCGCAATCACTGCAGCCGCTGTTAACGATTAACACTTTCATGGCTGACATTATTTTAAAGCTCCAGGCATATGTGTGCACTTGATGAGTGTTCCTTTACCCGGCGATGATTCAATGTTTAAAGTGCAGCCAATGACGCCTGCGCGGTAGCGCATGATTCGTAAACCGAGATTGTTTGCTAAATTTTTGTTTTGTGGGTCAAAGCCTTTTCCATCATCATAGACAGTGAGTTCAAAGTGATCCGTGTTATTCAACTGGATGCTGATATTTTTGGCATCAGCATGCTTCACGGTATTGTTGAGACATTCCTGAATGATACGGTAAATCTGGATGCACGTTGTATGATCATCAATAGTAACGGGCAGTTGTGACTCAAAGTGACAGTTAATTCCTGATGCTTTTTGAATATCACTAATCAGTACATTTATTGCATCCTCAAGTCCCAGTGTTTCTATCGACATGGGTGCCAGTCCACACGATAGCGTTCGAGCGCTGATGGTTGTCTGTTGCAAGTGCTTAATGATTTCATCCAGTTTAGTATTTTGTGGAATATTTTCGCGCACAAGCTCGCGTTGCAGGCTGGCGATCATCAGGCTTAGACCTGTAAGCTGCTGGCCGAGGTCATCATGTATATCCTGACCAATGCGTTCCTGTTCCTGCGTACTGACATCGGCGATCTCTTTCTCCAGAAGTTTCTGTTCACTCAGGTCACGGATGATGCCGCAAAACAGGCCGATATGATCAATCTTGGTGACAGATAGTATCAACGGAAAAATCGAGCCGTCTTTGCGAAGACCGGGCAATTCACGTGGGCCATTCATGATGTGGCTTTCACCGGTCTTCGAGTAGTTAGTCAGATAAGTATCATGTTGCTCGTGATAGGGTGAGGGCATCAGCATGTTGACATTAGAATCGATAATTTCATCGACGCTATAACCGAACATGTTTTCCGCTGCCAGGTTGTAATCGGTAATCAGGCCGCCCTGATTTATTACAATGATGGCTTCTGCTGCGTTATCCATAATTGCACGCAGACGTTCCTCACTTACCTTCAATGTTTTTTCATATTGCTGGCGTTCGGTGACGTCATGCATCAACCATACTTCATGGTCATCGAAACGGTAGGCGGCGAATTCAACAAATCGCTTGTCACCTTTTTTGCAGGTGATGGTCTACCGGTGTGGTTCGTTTAGGGAAGCCGCGATACGATCTTTTTCGTATAAATGGCGGATTTTTTTTGCACGTTTACCGTACAATTTTTCGAACCACTGATCCAGGGTTTTAAGTTCGGTGCGTTTGATACCCGGTGAGTTCTTCGGCAGCGCGATTCATGGTCAGCTTGCCATTTGCGATATAGATCGCGCCGGCAGGCAGATGTTCGACCATGCGCAGCAGGCGTTCGCTCTGCGCCCGTACTTCGTCGATGTATTTTCGTTCGCTAATATCGCGTTCAGTGATGGCAATGGCTGCTGGCTGACCTGACTCATCTTTTAGCGGCGTTACTGTCATCCATATATCAAGAAGTTGTCCGTCTTTGGTCTGTCGATGTGCATCGTACGAGTCGACAACTTTACCTTGCGCCACCAGCTGGAGATATTCCAGCTCTTTATCTACGCTGTTTGCGGGTATCAGGGAGCGGATATTCATCTGCAATGCTTCTTTTTCTGTATAACCGTATATCTTTTCGGCGCCGCGATTCCAGGACAAAATCTTTCCATCGAAATCCTGTACGCTAATAGCATCATTGGAATCGCGTACTACAGTCGCCAGCCTGTGTGTTTGCGCCTCGGATCTGACGCGCTCTGTAATATCGACAAAGGTGATGACTACGCCCTCTATGCGATTATCAGAGGTACGATAGGGCTGGCTTCGACGCAGGTAATCATGACCATCAGCCGTGTGAATTTCTGTTTCGATCGGCGTTAATTTTTCCAGTACGCGGTTAGCATCTTCAATGCAGGTCGGTGCCGGTGAAGTCAGTTGCGAAGGTATTGACCGCACGACCGATGTCGCTGTCGATCAGTTTGAGTAGTTTGCAAGTGGCCGGTGTGAACTGCTGGATGCGTAATTCGGTGTCCACAAACAGCGTTGCAATGTCGCTGCTGTTGAGCAGGTTGATCATGTCATTGTGAGCCTGATCCAGTTGCTCAACTTTGTCCTGTAGCTGGTTGTTCACCGTGCTCAATTCTTCATTGAGTGATTGCAGCTCTTCTTTTGAGGTCTCCAGTTCTTCATTTGATGACTGCAGCTCTTCATTCATCGACATGATTTCTTCGTTTGAAGCTTTTAGCTCTTCGTTGGAGCTTTCCATTTCCTCGATCGTGCTCTGCAGGTCCTCACGCGTGGACTTGAGTTCATATTCCAGATGGGTTATTAATGATGATTCATCTTCGCCTTTATGTTCGATTGTTTTAGATTCTTCAGACGAGGTGTTTTCACTTATCTGAAAGCTGACCAGCAGCAGTCCTTCGGCCTGTTTAGAATCAGTGATCGGTTTGACGGTGATTTTGCAGGGTAACAGTTCATCGTTGTGCTTGATGCGGGCGCTGGTATCGATAACCGGCTGATTATTACGTATCGCCCGGTGGCAGGCGGTGCGGAGTTTGGTGCGTAATCCCTGGCGCGCCATGGCGATCAGATCACGGGTAGGTTCGCCCGTGGGTGCTTGCAGAAAATCACCGGTTGCACCATAGAAATACAGGATTTCATATTTGCGGTTGATCAATGCTGAGGCCGGACCATAGTCGGACAGTAGCTGGCGTTGCGTCAGTTCGGCGAAGTTCAGTTCATGACTGGCATCATCCTCTTTGATCAGTGGCTGCAGTAAACCTTGACGCTTATAGCCGGATACGATTGGAAAATTGATCATGTCACGTCGTGTTGGGCCAATGCGCCTGAATAATCGCCATTTTTTTGATACGATTTTATACATGTCCACCTGCCGACCGATCGTTTCCGATGAACCGAGAAACAAAAAACCGTCTTCATGTAAGGAAAAATGGAACAGTGAAATGACTTTTTTCTGGACATCGGGTTCGAGGTAGATGAGCAGGTTGCGGCAACTGATCAGGTCGAGTTTTGAGAAGGGGGCATCGCTGATCAGGTTCTGGGCAGCAAAGACCACCGACTCGCGCAGTTGTTTTTTGACCTGGTAGTGGCTGTCGACCAGGGTGAAAAAACGCAATAGACGTTCACTCGTAATATCGGCAGAAATCGTTTCCGGATAGATGCCCTGACGGGCAAATTCCAGTGCATTTTCATCGATGTCAGTCGCATATATCTGGATGTCAGGCTGTTTCTGAGCGGCTGAAAATTGTTCGATTAGCAACATGGCGATAGAATAGGCTTCCTCACCGGTAGCGCAGCCGGGAACCCAGACGCGCACCGGAGTATCACTGTGCTGCTCGATTAATTGCGGTATCACGTGCTGCTCCAGTACCTGGTAGGCTTCTGGGTCACGGAAAAAACGGGTTACGCTGATCAGCAGATCGTGATACAGACGATCCACTTCGTTTGCATCATTACGCAACAACTCAAGGTATTGCTCGAGCTCATCTATGTGGTTCAGTCCCATGCGTCGCAGTACGCGGCGCAACAACATGTTTTTGCGATAGCAGCGAAAATCGTATTTCATTCGAGCCCGAAGCAGGGCGAGAATACGGTTGAGTTGATCCTGCTCGGTTGTCGGGCAATTCGATCGGGTTCCAGTCGCCTCTGACATAAGCATGTTGTGCATACTTGATCAATTCAACTGGCATTTCCTCGGGCGGCAGGATGAAATCGATGCAGCCGGTATCGATAGCATTTTGCGGCATACGGTCATACTCGGCCGTATTGGGACTCTGTACCATTGCCATGCCGCCATTTGCCTTGATCGCCTGCAGGCCCAGAGTGCCATGCGAGCCGGTACCGGACAGAATGATGCCTATGGCGCGCTCTTCCTGATCTTCTGCCAGTGAGCGCAGAAAATTATCGATGGCGGTTTCTGCACCGCGTTTCTCGGGCGGTTCGATCAGTTGCAGTACGCGCTGATGTATTTCCAGATATTTAGCGGGCGGAATAATATAGACATGATTGGCTTTAACCGGCATGTTATCTTCCACCTCGCAAACCGGCATGGTGGTATGTTTGGTGAGCAGTTCAACCATCAGACTCCGATGGTTCGGATCCAGATGCGGTACCAGCACAAAGGCCATATTGCTATTGTCCGGCATATGCGAGAAAAATGTTTTGAAAGCATTCAGGCCACCGGCTGAAGCACCGATGCCTACGATTGGAAACTTTGACTGTTTGCTGTCTGTGGGTTCTGTCTTGCCGCTGTCGTCGGTTTGCTGCTGTTGCGGTTTCTTATTGTTGGTTTTGGGCATAAAGCCACTCGTGTTGGCAGTCAGAGAATAGTCATATTACCCCTAAATACACGGTGATTATATAGACCGGCATGTTGTGAAATTTTTTTATCGATAGTAGAAGTGCATTGATTTGTGTTCGGGTATTTTTATTGACCAGTTCAAGTCAGTCTTTATAAAGTCAGCCTGATTCAGAGATTCGAGTCAAGCGACCACTGCATAGCACTGCGAGTCAGGTCACCGCCACTAACAAGTCCAAGCTTCTTTTTGATATTGGCGCGATGCGATTCGATTGTTTTGATACTCAGGTGGAGTGTGCTGGCAATATCACCTGTGCTCAGACCACGGCCGATAAGCTCAAAAACTTCCAGTTCTCGATCAGATAACTGTTTAACAGGCGACTCGTCTGGTTGTTGACTATCATCAGAATTGTTCAGCAATAAGAGATGCTCTGCGAGCTGCGCACTGACGTATTTTTCTCCGCTGAGTATCTGATTGATCGCATTGATGAATTCATCACCGGTCGCCGACTTGTTGATGTAACCTTTTGCCCCAGCCTTCAGGGCGCGTTTTGCAAACAGGTTTTCATCATGCATAGAGGAGACCAGAATAGCCAGTTCAGGGTAGTGTGCTAGCAGACGTTTGATCAGTTCGAGACCGTTTCCGTCGGGCAACGACAGGTCGACTATGACTAAATCAGGTTTACTATGCGAGATTAACTGTAGTGTTTCAGCGATGCTGGATGCCTCATCGCTTACCTTGAGACCGGGTTCGCCGTCGATAAGCTGATGCAGACCACGGCGTACAAGCATGTGATCGTCGACGATAAAAATACTGGCTTCAGACATCGTTATGCTCTATTGCTGAGGTTATTTCTTTCTATAAATAATGACATATTATACTCCGAAATCAGTCTAATGATTCGTCAAAAAAAAGGCCGACCATAATGGTCGGCTTAGCACACTGTTGCATGTAGAAACATACACCAGAAGGGTTCTGTTAACCGACCTTGATATTACGGCGCTTGGCTCGTTCCATCTTTGGTAGTGTCAGTTCAAGCACGCCGTCTTTGAATTTTGCATCTGCCTTATCTGAGTTTACCTCGGCAGGTAAAGTCAGAGTACGGGTATAGCAACCATGTGAGGTTTCACAACGGTAATAATTACCTTTCTCTTCCTTTTCTTCTTTATGACTTTCGCCTTTGATAGTGACCGTGTTATCCGTCATAGAAATATCAATATCCTTTTTATTAACACCGGGAAGTTCCGCACGAACAAAGATTTCATCGTCGCGGTCAATGATATCGACTTTAGGCATATGGCCTTCAAATGGCGTAGCTAATTTTTCGCTGAATGCTAATCCAGAATTGCTACCGCGTAACCAGGACCTGGGGAAGAGATTTTCAAATACTCTTTCCATGTCTTCAAAAGAGCTTAATAAATGCCGTGGCTCAGCGCGCGTTATTTCTTTTTTCACGGGGATGACTTCTGCTTTTTTGTTTTTTTCAGCCATGGTGAATCTCCTTACTGATGGTTCATTTTTAATTTAAGAATATTAGAATATCCTTGTTGGATATAACTCGCTATCAGGTGTTCCCCTAAATTTTTCATTGCCTGTTGTTTATAGATGATTTTTGCGATAGCCTGAGTTTTGCTTATGAAGGTTGATACTAAATGTTTAAGGAAGGCGGAATTCAAGGTTGGGGATTAACGTACGGGTTAATAGATAATCGGTAGATCGTAATAATATCTTAATAATAGTCAATCACACTGACGTGGTTTTGAAAGTTATTGCTGATTTTTATGTATATAAACTAAAAGGGAAAATTCGTTGACTCCCAATAAAAGGGGTATATAATTCACCCTGATTGAAAGTACGTTTTAATATTTATGCACAAAAGATGTTATGCACCTAATTATTGTAATTAGACATTTCGTCCTGTTTTACATAAGTAATAGCAATACTTCCAGCACTAACTGTCCGCTACAAAATAATTTTGTATAAGGGCTTAATTACTCTTGAAATAAAATAGGTTAAGAATATGTCTACTACTACAGGAACTGTTAAATGGTTCAATGAATCTAAAGGTTTTGGTTTTATCGAGCAAGAATCTGGTCCAGATGTTTTTGCACACTTTAGTGCTATCACTGGTTCAGGTTTTAAAACTCTGACTGAAGGTCAGAAAGTTGAATTTACTGTGACAGAAGGCCAGAAAGGTCCTCAAGCAGAAAACATCGTAGCGCTTTAATTTCAGCATACGATACGACCTGCAGATTATTGCAGGTCATAGAAAGGCAAGGCTTCGGCCTTGCCTTTTTTATTGGTTGTCGTTGTTGTCTGAGCAGGTTTGTTGTATCAACTTCGCGGTTTACAAACCGCGAAAAACAGCTAAATATCCGACCACATTCTTAATAAATTGACGTAGCTATTACTCAACAGTTCCAGCTCAGTCGATTCGGGTAATGTTTTCATCAGGGCTTCGCGTGCCTGACTAAGGTTATACAATATCTCGCGTTTTGCGGGGTCGCGCACGGTGCTCTGTAACCAGGTAACCGCGACCAGGCGTTCACCTCGAGTAACTTCTGCAACACGGTGTGTGCTCGATGAAGGGTAGAGCACTGCGTCACCTGCGTTAAGCTTGACCTTCTGTTCACCAAAAGCCGTGTTGATCACGAGTTCACCACCATCATAAGCATCCGGCTCATTCAGGAAAATAGTAATCGATATATCAGAACGATAACGCTGGTTTGCCGGACCCATAACCGGATCATCTACATGGTTACCATAAGACATGCCCTCGCTATACTTTGCATAGTAGGGCGCAGCAATTTTTGCAGCAAATGCAGTGGCAATATATCTTGGATTTCGTATCAGTTTGCCCATTACCAGGTTATTAAGACGTTGGGTTTCAACTTCTGAAATAAACATCTCATGGTTATTTTTAACGCGTCTGGCTTCACTGCCGGCGGAGGCGGTGCCTTCATGAAAATTGGCGGTCGCCATCAGGTCCAGAATAACACTGATGTCTTCTTTGTTTAGTACGTCAGGGATAGTGACTAGCATGCTTATATGCCTTAAGTTGAAGTATAATTGGTGGCAAATTTTAACAGAGTACGAACATTAAAGAGAGATAGATACATGAAATTAAATATTATCGTAGATGGTCGTACCAATACCTTTGATATACCTGATAGCCTGTTAATGGAAGCCAGTGATTTTTTTGACAAGTTAAATGCTGATATGGATAAAGGCTGGCAGATGAGCCGTGACTGGGTTGAAAAACCTGATGCCGAGCAACGCTGCCAGATAGCCGCCGACAAGATTCTAACGGCTATCGAAACGGATAACGAAAAAATGTTGATGCTGATGTCGGCCTACATCCTTCGTACCATGCCCGGTGTGAAAACCATCAATATCGACATTACTGGTGACATGAACGAGACCGACATTATCATGGAACATGAGTCTGTTAGACCGCTGGGACCAATATTTAACTAAGTGTTTGTCTCACATGATTCCGCTATGGTTCTAGCGGTGCCAGTAACACACCTGCTAATAACCCTGTCTATTAAGGGTTTATTTTACCGTCTGGATGCTTATTCTTAATCGTATTCAATCAAATCGTTGATACAAACCGCAGGATGACGGTTTGGCTGTACCGTACCTGTCGTGCGGTGAGTGACATTGGGAGGTGAGCGTCATGTTAAGAAGATTATTCTTTTTATTTCCAGATGAAGCGCATACGCAGTGTGTTGTTGATCAGTTGCTTGATCTAAAGATTGACCAGCAACAGATTCATACAATGGCTAAGGGTGGTATAAAGCTTCGAACATTGCCTAAAGCGACAATCAGGCAAAAAGCTGACACGGCTTATCGCATCGAATGGTTTTTATGGCGCGCTAATTTAGTTTTATTTTTGTTAGCATTTTTGATGCTTTGCTTCATGCTTTTACGTGCAGAGTGGATTTGGGCTATGGTTGCACTAAGCATCATGATAACGACATTTTTTGCCGGTGCTTCATTTGCCATCAATGTGCCGGATGTGCATCTCACTGAATTTACTGACGCACTCTCACACGGTGAAATTTTGCTGATGGTGGATGTGCCGGTTAACCGAGTTGCTGAGATAGAAGCGACTGTACATCGTCAACATCCAGAAGCAACGCCCGGTGGCGTCAGCTGGACTGTCGATGCCTTCGGCATTTAGTGTAATAGAAAAAGACGGACATTATTGTTCAATCACAAAAAGCAAAAATGTCGTCTGCGACTAAAACGTCTGGAGCATTTTAGTCGCAGACTATCGCTTATAAAATTTTTTGACAGTACAAAAAGGGTCTGTTAAAAAATTAAATTCATCACCGTCATGGAAACGATCAGGAACAGGATTGTCATTATGCCACCAGCCTTCATAAAGTCAGGCACGCGGTAACCACCCGGTCCCATAATCAAAGCGTTAACCTGATGCGTTGGGATAAGGAAGGAGTTGGATGTTGCGATCGCAACGGTTAAAGCAAATATGGCTGGGTCGGCACCGTCAACCCCTAGCGCAATATTAACTGCCAGCGGCACTAATAATACGGTGGCGCCAACATTGGACATTACTAGCGTAAAGAATGTCGCCAGTACTGCAACAGCCGCCTGAATCACCCATATCGGCATATCACCGACGACCACCAGGGTTTGCTCGGCAATCCAGAATGCCGTGCCTGATGTTTCTACCGCAAGCCCTAATGGAATCAAACTGGCGAGCAAAAATACGGTTTTCCATGATACTGCATCGTAGGCTTCGTCAATGTTGAGTACGCCAGAAAGAATCATGCCGACAGCGCCTGTCAGCAGGGCAACAGATAAACGCAGATCGGTGAATAGCACCATCGATAAAGCGATAGCAAAAAATAGACCAGCCCAGCCGACTTTATTCGGTCGGGTTTCTTCATGTGGAAACTCCGTGGTGACGACCACAAAGTTTTTGTCTTTTTGTAATCTCGCCAATGCGTCCCAGCTGGTATGAACCACCAATGTGTCGCCAGCTTGTAATGGCATGTTTCTGATATCATCGCCTTCACGTAGCGTTTCGCCATTTCGATGCAGAGCCACCATAGCGATGCCATAGGTTTTTCGCATCCACAGATCACGAGCCGATTTGCCTTTTAGAGCAGAACTGGGCGGGATAACGACGTCGGCAATTCCTGATTTTGCATTCGACAGGGCATCTTTAAATGTCTCCAGTTCACTGTGCATTTCCAGGTTATGTTTATCAACAAAGGCCAGCAGATTTTTAGGGGCGGCAAGAATGCCTAATACGCTGTTGGCCTGTATGCCTGAATCACGGGCCAGACCGCCTGGGCCAACGCGCTGGTCATCGCTTCCGGTATGCACGGCAATTATGCGGATGCGTTCATCATGTTCGACATCATCGAGCATTTTTCCAACCAGGTTGCTGTCGGCTGGTACTTCAACTTCGAATAGTTCGTAGTCAAGATTATAGATGTCTTTAAAATAATCCACGGTACTGGAAGGCTTAGAACCGTCACTGGAAGATTTCGGTAAAACGAAACGCCCCATTAAGACGAAGTACAGGATCCCGGTAACCACCAGTGAGACACCGATAGGTGTGACAGAAAACAGTGACCACTGCGCCATCTGTTTATCCGCAGCTAACGTCACGTTTGAAGTATTGATGAGATCATTTAGCAGGATGAGGGGTGATGAGCCTACCATAGTCACCGTGCCGCCCAGGATCGCGCAAAAACCCATGGGCATGAGCAGGCGCGACATCGGTATGCCAGAGCGTGCAGAGATACGACCGACAACGGGCAGGAACAGTGCAGTAGCGCCAACGTTTTGCATGAATGAAGAAATGAATGCGACGGTGCCGGAAATAATCGGGATGATCCGCGTCTCCGTGGTGCCGCCGACCTGTAATATAAATCCGGCTACTTTTGTCATCAGGCCGGTTTTATCGAGTCCGGCACCGATGATCATTACCGCAATGATAGACATCACCGCATTACTGGAAAAACCGTTAAAGATATTCTGAGTATCAACCAGGCCTTTTGTCAGGCCCATATAGGGAGCGAACAGGGTGGTCAAACCAAGGATGACCATGATGCTGATGGCAGCAACATCGACATCTACAACCTCGAAAGCAAACAGATAGATTGTGAGTACCAGTACCGCTGTCACCCAGGCCACTTCGATAGAGGGTGTGACGGTAGATAGCGCTATAGCGATGATTAAGAATATAAGGCCTGCAACAATTTTTTTAACAGGTAGTGTGCTTTTATCATCGGTCATTGGTTAGCCTAATCCTTGTTATCGTTGTATGATTTTAGTGTAGTTGTAATGCCAGTTTTTTTGAATTGATAGGACATCAGGTTCAAGACGGCGTAAAAGTAGGGTGCAAATTTTATAGAGTATCGTGTTTTTTGTCGAGTAGAATCGAGTTTAAGAGTTATAAAAACAGAGCTTTAAAGGATTTTATGTGTATTTACAGTGTTTTTTCCATCCGATAATGCTGTATTTCACCAAATAACAGGTAACTTCTATCTTTTATTTTATAACCAAGCTTTTCATAAAAGCCAACGACAGGTTCCCTGGCATCTAGTATGATTTTTTTAGCAGATGATGAAGTTCGTGTATGTTGTTCCATGGCATGCATCAGTGCACTACCGACGCCCTGGCGTTCGATTTTTTCGCTAACGGCCATGTAACGTATCTGAAATTCAGCGGCTGTGTTGTTTTGCAGGCGTGCAACACCGATGACATTCTTTTCTTCATCAACGGCCATGATATGGAAACAAGCTGTTTCCATATTATCCATCTCCGAACCTCGTGGTTGCTTCCAGGGTGCGCGCAATACTCGCCAGCGAAGATTAAAATAATGTTCGAATTCTTCCTCGGTGGATGGTTGTTTTATGTGGAAGGACACGATGTAGATTTTTCTTTCAGATATAAAATCAGGCAAATACTACCCATGTCGTGGCAATATATTTCACCCCTTTTTGCAGAGTAACGCCGCGGTGTTCATGGGTCCAGAAAGGTGGAAATAAACATAGTTTACCTGCCTCCGGTTTGACTTTGACTTGCTGGTAAGAGAATTCAGTCTCACCACCGGGGCCAGCAACATCATTCAAATACCATACTGCGACCAGTACGCGCTGGCTAAATTCATGGCTGCCACCGTCGATGTGCCAGTGATAAAATTCACCGGGATTGGTACGTTGTATCGCATAGCCGTTGTCTTTGAACGGGCCTCTGAAAAAAGGGTAGCTGTCGCGAAACTCATATATAGCAGTGCCCAGTGAGCGGAAAAGTTCTGCGTCTAAATCTTTCCAGTTTTCTTTGCCGCTGGTGGCCAGGTCAGTCGAACGTTTGATGCTCTGATCTTCATCGGCGAGTTGACCGATACGTCCCTGGTACTGGTTTTCAGTGTCTTCTTCAAAGCGGCGAACCATTTCCTGGCAGATGTCCAGAGGCAAGGCGTTGGCTTTTTCGAAGATGAAGGTGTTGGGTTTTACTTCGATGATTGTTTTCTGTTTCATGTTATTTGATATTGATTCGTCTGCGGTTGTTATCATAGGCGTATTTTGCCTGCGCTGGCAAAACGTCTAGATATGGTTATTGTTAACTAATATTTCAATTTTAACACTGCATAGTTTCGCATCCTGTTGATGTAAAGCAAGCATCTGTTCGGAAATGTTTTTCCAGTGATCCAGTGCAGTCGTTACTGTTTGTTCGATAGTTTTTATATCTTTATTCTCACACCATTTGTTATAGGCATCCATTAACGAAGGGAAGATGTGTTTTCGCATGTTGGTTAAATTGGCAATATAAAAATGGATCGAAGCCTGATTGTTATTTTTAATCAGTGTTGGCAGTGTGTGCAGGGTATCAGCGTAATGGTCACGTACAGCGCGGGCCATTATTTCAGCCTGGGTGAAAGTGATATCACTCATCATATCGTGCCAGCCAACAAGTTTTTCGCCGACCTGTATCTCACCAATTTCATGCAGGATGGCGGCATCGAGTTCGTTGTCTGTCATGCTGTGTAGTGCTGATTCAAGGTCGTTGTCGAAGTCGTAGCAGCGGATAGCTTTTGCCATAGCGTTTTCAGGTTTGTTCCAGCGCCACTCGTCGGTGCGCTCCCAGAGTAATCGTTTAAACGATTCACGGCGAATGAAAATAGTTTTGTTCTGACTCATCGCAGGTGGTGATGTCAGGTCTCGAGCATGCTCTTTACCGCTGATGTATATCGAGTAGCCATTGAATGTTCTGTGACTTTCTAGTTCAGCTAAAAAGAAATGTGGTTTATCTTTAACGCCATAACCACCGCTATACACCAGGTTCTCAGCGGCAATAGATCGATTGATGCTGGCTGAATCAAACGGATCAAAATGTTTGTTGTCTAGTGTTAATAGCTGGTAATCATCATCTTCTATTTCTTGCCAGAGCATCTCGCGCTTGCTCAACCAGTCGCCGACCGCTTCTCTGGAAATTTTATCGCTAAATTTGTGCTGGCTTTCCCATCGGTAAAACTCACGCATCTTTAATAAGTACACGCAGAGGGTGTAATTGCCCGCATGCCTGGCGTCGGATATATGGCAGTTCAGCTGAACGCTATCTTTGAGTTGTTGTATATCCATTCTGGGAACATAGTTAATCGATAAGCCTATACAGTATACTATTCAACACTTTAATATGCTTTAGGGCGCCTCTATTAATTGCTTATGTCCTCTGCGTGACCTGAAGCGTGTAGCTGAAAGGCGTGAGCCGCAGCAGAATGGTTGTTCCATTCTCAAGGTTCGCAACGCATATGTCCATGGAAGGACTGTAGTAGGGCAATGCAGGAGCAATTGCCGAGCAGATGCATGCTTCAGGCCGCGCCCTACGGGGCTTTACGACCAGCCCAGACTCTGCGTTGCGTTTTTTTGACAGGCAATAAGAGCATGGCTTCAAAAGCACGCCTTGATTCTGAGCTGCTCGTAAAGCCAGAGGGCACAAGCAATTAATAGAGGCGCCCTTAAGTTAGCTGATCGAGATTAGTCATGAAAATTCGCGTTAAAAACAAATGGAATGATAAGACGAAAGAGCGCACACCAGAAGAAACCGGCAGTGTTCTTAGTTTCAACTTCTGGAAGATTGCTAGCGCCAATGTTATGCACATGGAAAACGAGGGTTTTCAAACCGACACGCACTTTCAGCGCCTGGATGTGATCGCAGAATTTACCGCCTTCCTGGTGCATGTTGTCGATCGGGTCATCTCATCTAAAGATTATACTGCTGAAGCACGGCAGGCACTGATTACCGCATTGGCACTGAACCTGGCAAAAACCATGCATGATAATCGTCGCGATATCTCAGGCGACAAAGAAACTGACTTTAGAAATGATTACATCGCGTTAATGAATGAACGTATGAGCGAGTACAGCAACTTTACTTTTGAAGAAGATAATCAGCCGGGTTTCCAGGTCCGCCGCTGTGTCGGTGAGCATGTGCGTGATGTGATGGGCGAGAAGGATAATAAATGGGTTCCCGATCAGGTCATCGATATCGAAATACCCGATGCGATGAAAGCGTACAAGCGCGTTACGCGTGGTGTGCTTTAGGTAGTTTGTCTAGCTATGGTTCAGCATAGTCACGACTCCTACAGTTGTGGTTGAATGGGTGAAGCCAGCCTAAAATGCCTGTTCCAAAACAATGTCAAAAACATTTCACCACAGAGGCACAGAGGCACAGAGGACACAGAGGACACAGAGGACACAGAGGACACAGAGGACACAGAGGCCAGAAAGCTTCCTATTGTTAACAGCGCCATAGGCGCGGTTAACAACGTAAAACTCTTTGTCCTCTGTGGTAAATCGCTTTTGAATTTCATCAAGCATAAAAAAAACCGGTGAAATCCATGCTTTTAACAGGACTTCACCGGTTTTTTGTTGGACTAAGTAACTAGTACTTATTTAGCCCATTTGCTGAAGTTATCAGCATTTTTTTCTTTACCGTCTTCGTAACCTGCTTCATAAGCCTCGGTAACACGCTGCTCTTCGCGTGGTGGGTTTAAAACATAACCACCTTCCCATCCAAGGATGTACTCTGGATCAACACCAGCTTCTTCCATTTTGGTTACTGCATTGTAATAATCTTGATTCATCTTAGTCTCCTCGTAGGGTTTCTTGACATAATATTTACGTATCGTTGAAACCGTATTGGCAACAACCTTGAAATTTTAACGGCGCAATCGCATCAATCTTGCAACCGTATATTGGGCGCAAATTATACATAGTGTGAGCGGATTATGGAATGCGTAAAGTCTATCCCATTAGAGGGAGTAGTGTTATAAAGTGAGGTGATATCAGGCTGACAGGGTTGATTTTACCTTGACAGCAGGTTCAGCAGTGATGGTTTGCTGTTTGTTATGGCAGTAGAACAGATGAGGATGTTATTTTTACTGCTTATCCCTTGAATTTATTAATTTTTTTATAATGGTCATGAAATATAGCCTTATCATTATTCTGGTTGAATTGGCACAGTTTATAGATAATTATCGGTATATGACCTGAGAACAGGCGTGATAAACTGTTCTTTTTTGCGTACGGGCAGGACAATGACAGAACAAACACATAATGACACTCCCAGTGAGGCCATCGAAATTAGTGACATGGATGCCAGTTTTTCCAGCGGCATTGCTGCTTTTGAAGCAAAAAATTTCAAACAGGCCATGCAGTTTTTAGGCCCGCTGGCGGAAGCTGGTGATGCTGAATCTCAGCATCGTTGCGCCATCATGTATCAGAATGGTCTGGGTGCAGTCGTTAATGAGGCCAAAGCGGCCGAATATATGCAGGCGGCAGCCGAACAGGGCCACGCAATCGCACAGCATGGCCTGGGTTTCATGTACATGGAAGGCGAGTGTGTGGAACAAAATGCACAACTGGCGGTGAAGTGGTTTACCAAAGCCAGTGAGCAGGGATTAGTCGGTTCGCTGACCACACTGGCGATGATGTATCAGGAAGGCAATGGCGTCGAAAAAGATCCTGTAAAAGCCAAAGAGTTATATGCACAGGCTGGTTTTGACGATATACAGGTTTAATGATCTAATCGTTACCTCAGCACCAGAAACAGTAAAATCTCTGTAATTGAGCGTCTACTGTTGCACCCGGATGTTCATGTTCCAGTTAACAGAACAATAAAAACAGATTAAACGAATATACAATTATGCGCCCAGCCCATCTATTAACCGTTGTTGAAAAAGAATTCATTAGTACCCAGTCGGGTCACCACACACCTGTAATGTTATGGGGTGCGCCGGGCGTTGGTAAATCACAGATGGTGGCGCAGGTTGCCAGCAGGCAAAACACACCGCTGATCGATATTCGTCTATCACAGATGGAACCCAGTGATCTACGTGGTATCCCGTTTAAGGACGGCAATGTCGTTGAATGGGCAGTGCCTGCGATGTTACCTGATGCGCAACGTCATGGTGAAAACGGTATCTTATTTCTTGACGAGATAACCTCGGCGCCGCCGAGTGTATCGGCCGCTGCTTATCAGTTGATTCTGGACAGGAAACTCGGTGAATACGAAGTGCCCGCGGGCTGGGCGATAATCGCTGCAGGTAACCGGCAGGGAGATCGTGGCGTTACTTATAGCATGCCGGCACCACTGGCGAACCGATTTTCGCATTATGAAGTGGATATTAATCTTGATGACTGGGTTGCCTGGGCATACGCTAACGGTATCGATGAGCGGATTATCGCTTTTTTACGTTTCCGTCAGGACCTATTGTTTGAATTTGATGCCTCACAAAATCCAGTCGCATTTCCATCACCACGTTCATGGGAGTTTGCTCATAGAGCACTACATAAATTTGAAGATCACCCTGAATTGTTTTCAGGTGCTCTACAGGCCTGTGTTGGCAAAGCCGCTGGTATCGAACTGGCCGCTTTCATCGCTAGCCTTGATCAGATGCCCGACCTCGATGCCATTGTTAACGGCGAAGAGGTCGATGCGCCGAAAGAGATTGATCTGCAGTATGCTGTAGCCACCGCGTTAGTCGGTCGCGCTATCCGTGCCAAAGATACGGATGATGCATTGAAAGTGCACGGTAATATTTTAAGTTATGCCAATCGTTTTCCACAGCGTGAGATGGGCGTGATGATGGTTTCCGACATGCATCGCGCCATCGGTCAGGACATTTTTACTGTGCCGGAGTTTGCGAAATGGGCAGACAAGATTGCCGACCTGATGTTGTATTAAACACAGGAAAATTGTCCACAGATGAACACCGATGAACGCCGATTTAAAAAGCAAAAAATAGTTTTTATCTGCGTTTATCTGTGTCCATCTGTGGAAGAGAATTGTTTTTTATCTTTTCGGCTTTGATGGTGTTTGTGTGAGTGATTACCCCGACGTAGAAAAAAAACTTGCCACTGCCAGAACACGTTTGATTCTGGACAAACCATTTCTTGGCGCGCTGGTTTTACGTCTGCCTATGGTAGCAGCAGATCCTAAATGGTGCGAATCAACTTTTAGTGACGGTAAAACGTTTTACTATAACAATGATTACATCGACGCGCTTGATCAGGATCAAACGCAATTCGCACTTTCACATGAAGCGCTTCACTGTGCACTCTCGCATTTTCATCGCCGTGGTCACCGGGTAAAACTTCGTTGGGACCTGGCCTGTGACTATGCGGTTAACCCGCTATTGATCAATGATGGCTTAAAGCCCACGCCTGATGCCATGTTTCTTCGTGAATACGAAGGCATGACTGCCGAAGAGATTTATCCTTGTCTTGAAGATAATGATAATGGTGGTGAGCGTGACCTGGAGAACGATAAGAAGTCTGATGATGCTGACAATGATGATCAACAATCTCGCCAGGATAATAGCGGCGGTGGTAAAGATAAAGAAAAAGAAAACGATGAGCAGAGTGAAGGTCAGGGTGAACAGGACAATGATCAGGATGATGCAGGTCAGGGCGGATTGTCAGCCAAACCTGCCGGTATGTCAGCTCAGGAAGAAGACGAACTTAGTCTGCAGTGGGAGCAGCGTTTAGCGGGCGCCGCGCAACAGGCGCTTCAGTCAGGCAAGCTCGAAGGCGAAATGGCAAGGATGGTGGACCACCTGTTACAGCCAAAATTACCCTGGCGTATGTTACTGGCGCGTTACATGTCAGCCACCGCACGCGAGGATTACAGCTATGCCCGGCCATCATCACGCCGTGGTGACCCCGCGATATACCCCAGTATGCGCAGTAACGAGACCAGTATTGTGGTTGCTGTTGATACCAGTGGCTCGATTGATCAGGAAGAAATACAGGAGTTCATCTCAGAGATCGATGCGATAAAAAGTCAGGTGCGCGCGAGTGTGACCCTGCTTACCTGCGACTCGAAATTAAACTATGGTTGCCCATGGAAGTTTGAAGCCTGGGATGCATTTCAATTTGATGTTGAGATACGTGGTGGTGGTGGAACAAATTTTAAGCCAGTATTTGACTGGGTGGAAGATCAGGATAAAGCACCAGACCTGTTGGTTTATTTTACCGATGCAGAAGGTATTTTTCCGGAAGCCGAACCTTATTTTCCTGTGACCTGGTTAGTTAAAGGCAAAGCCAAAGTACCGTTTGGTGTTAGGGTACAACTAAATTAGTTTGCTACAGCTAAAAACAATTCTTTCACCACAGAGGCACAGAGTACACAGAGTTTTTAGGTGGCTGTGAATATCCTAACGATCATAGATAAACGTATTTAATTTAGGCTCTAATAAAAAATGATAATAATAAATAATTTTTCTCTGTGTACTCTGTGCCTCTGTGGTGAATAGGTTTTTATAATGGCACTTTCAGCAGAAGATAATCTAAGGCTAAATGTTTTGCTCTCGCAGGATCTTCATGCTGTGCGCATCGATGAATCAAAGATGACAGTGTTTGCCTTAACGTCTAAAGGCGAAGCTAAGATCCCTTTAAATGCCACCGGCAAAGATGAAAAATACGTAAAAGAAGTTAAAGCCCTGTTAAGTACTCATGTTATGGGTTCGCCCGGTGGTTATCCGGTTTACCTGAAACGCTGGACACGGATGGGGCAGGCGCGTGAGGAGAGTCTCGCGCAGTTATTATTACTGGGTGAACCTGAAGCCGTCGTTGCGGCGGTACATGCACCGGGTTTAAGTGATGAGCTGGCAGCACGCGCCTGGTGGGCGATGCCGACCTCTGAAAATGCGCGGCGTATGCTGGAGAAACAGGCGGTAGTCGAAGGTGAAACTGGAAAAGTGCTGGCTGAATTTTTACTTGAATTCCTGCCTTTCGAAGAAGATCAGAGTGACATAATTGAATCAGTACGCCTGGTATTACAACCGGGTCTGATCTCTCAACAGGAAAAGGAAAATCTCTGGAAAAAAACAAAAACTAAACGAAGTTTCTATGTTGGTTTTTTGCATGCCTCTGCAGATGATCTACCTGTAGATGTCGATGCGCATGCCGAGCATGAATTGATTAAACAGCAATTGAAGGATCTGATAGCACAGGGCAATCCATACGCCTTAATGCTCGAAAAAGTATTGAGCGCAAAAGGCCAGGCGGTTATCCAGACGATTGATGAGGCATTTAAAAAACCCGGTAATCAGGATGTAGTTGTGTCATTGCTTTCAGCGGTAGCAAATTACTTTGTCGACATCGTTCCTGAAAAGTTTACTGAGGGCGATATGCAGGCGATATGTGATCAGGCTGAACTGTTATGCAGCAGTGACACTGCTGGCATAGGCGATGTGCTTATTTCACTGCAGGGGCAATCAGAGTCCGCGCAAAAATATCTTTCTGCGATGACGGTGCTGGCCTGTTTGAATGTAAAACTGGTCGATCCTATCTTTGCTCGTAGCGATGCAATCGGTACCGTGATGCGTAAAAAAATCAAACCCATCACTGACCCTGTTTTAGAGCAGCTCAAGGTTTTACGTGACTAAGATCTTAGGTAACTAAGGTTTTGTGCAGCTGTGGTCTTGTCTTTTGATAATAAAATATTATAAAAACGAGAGTATCTCTGATTCGATATCATCTTTTTCAATGATCGACGTCTGAGCGATCTCTTTATCAAACAGGCCACTAATGATAGCAGGGATCTCGATGCCAGCCTTGCTGGCAATCGATTTTAACGCATCGATATCGTGAGCATCAACTTCACCGTTTAGCGCATTAGCAATAACCGGCGAAAATTTGGTCCATTCAGCGGTTGAATAGACGATGGTTTTTAGTGGTTTATCACGACAGCTGTCATAGGCTTTAAAACAGGTCGCAGTATGTGGGTCCATCAGGTAACCATCTGCAAAAGCATCTTTTATGTATTGCTTGCCTTCATCATCCTCACAAAAGTCTGCTGAGAAAATTGAGTGAAGCTGTGACAATTCATCTTCACTCAATTGATAGTGTTTATCGTTGTCCAGTTGAAACATCAATTCTCTAGTGCGTTCTGAGCCGAATAGGTCAAACAGTACACGTTCTATGTTTGAAGACTTTAGAATGTCCATTGCCGGTGATGTGGTCGGTACAACCTCGGTACTTCTTAAGTCATAGATGCCAGTAGTAATTAACGAGGTCAGGATGTTGTTTTTGTTGGATGCGATCAGGATCTTTTCTACCGGCAAACCCATCTTCATCGCATAGTAACCACCTAGTGCATTGCCAAAGTTGCCGCTGGGAACATCAAGATAAACCTTCTCACCCATCTCGATGGCATGCTGGCGAACCAGTTCTAAATAAGAATGGATGTGGTAGATGGTCTGAAAGATGATGCGGCCAAAGTTGACTGAGTTGGCGGCTGAAACACGTATGTCTTTTAGTTTTAAAGCCTGTTTGAAGTCTTTAGAGCCCAGTAATCGTTTGAGTGCATTCTGGGTGTCATCAAAATCCCCCTTAACGCCGATAACTTTTAGATTATCAGCATCCTCTGTTACCATCTGTAAACGTTGTACGTCTGAGGTGCCGCCAACGGGATACATGCAGGCCACCTGTACGTTGGCCTTATTTTTAAATGTTTCTAATGCGGCCGGCCCGGTATCACCAGAAGTGGCTGTCAGTATCAGGTAATTCTCATTACGATTCTGTGCGATAGAAGATAAAATAGTACCAAAAGGCTGTAATGCCATGTCTTTAAATGCGCGAGTTGGTCCATGCCATAACTCGCTGACATAAAGGTCATCTTTAACTTTGACTACGGGTACCGGGTTTTCAGGATCATCGAATTTATCATATAGCGCTAATGCTTTTTCAATAATATCGGCTTCAATATCAATTTCAAAAGCTGATAATACCGCTGCAGCCAGTGTTTTATAGTTAGAGCTTATATGTGAATTTAAGAAAGTTTCGCCCAGGCTAGGGAGCCATTCGGGGGAATAGATTCCGCCATAAGATGAGATGGGCGATAGAATGGCCTCAGAAAAGTGGACTTTTTCGGGGTGCTGGCCGTCATTGCCGCGTGTTTCGATAAAATTCATGGTAAATCCAGAGTCTTTCTTAAAATATCGGCGAATTATAGCGAATTAATCTGTTTGCTTCCTTAAGTATTTGGTTGCCTGTAATCAGATGTGCAGTGATTTATTCAAGCGCGATTTTATGATGCCGGTAAAATCGGAACGTTTGATCTCTTCTGCGCCTAACGATGCGAGGTGTTCAGAATAGACCTGGGCGTCTAGCAGAAACGGTTTAACGCTTTTACAAAGATAATGTATGGCCATTTTTGAAGCGTTTTTCTGTCGGCTGAACATGGATTCACCAAAAAAAACATCACCAAGAATTAGGCCGTACACACCACCGACCAGTTTGTTGTTATCCCAGCACTCTATCGAATGGGCGAACCCCTGTTCGTGTAACTGGCAGTAAACATCCAGCACCTTATCCGTTATCCATGTAGCGGATTCGGTTACACCTTTTATTTTTCTGGGGCTAGCGCAGGCAAGCATGACTTCATGGAAGGCGGTGTTGGTTCTAACTTCTATGGATGTATTGTTCAGTGCCCGCTGAAAACTGCGTGAAATATGAAATTTTTCCGGGTACAAAATGCAACGTGGATTGGGTGACCACCACAAAACAGGTTGACCATCTGAATACCATGGAAAGATGCCTTGCTCATAAGCCTGGATAACCAGTTCAGGGCTAAGTTTTTCACTCACTGCCAGCAGTCCATCAGGTTCGGTCAATGCGGTGCTCACATCGGGGAATCTAAAATGGGTATCTTCGAGCCAGGGTATCTGTGACATGTTTGAATCTTACGGCAATAGTTCTATTTGCATTTATAGGGTGACGATTCGTTGAGCAGTTCACCGTGGTGTTCCATGGCAGCGGCTTCTCTGTGCAGAAAATCCTGGATAGCAGCTCTAAAATTCTGATCAGCGATCCAGTGCGCTGACTGTGTTTTTGTCGGCAGAAAACCGCGCCATATCTTGTGCTCGCCCTGCGCCCCGGGTTCAAATATTTCCAGCTTGTTGTTTATGCAATAGTCTATGCCGGTGTAATAACAGACTTCAAAGTGCAGGCTGTCATAATCATCGCTACAGCCCCAATGTCTGCCATAGAGCTTGTTTTTGCCCTGGAAACAGATAGCTGCGGCAACGGTCCTGCCTTCATGATAAGCAAACACCGCAATGATACTGTCGGCTACCGCTTTAAAAAAATCCAGGGTCAAAGTTGGAGCACCTGATTTTTTCATAAAAGTTACACGGTAGTATGCATATAGCAGGTCCCATTGTTCTTCACTTAATATGCTACCGGGCAAACTTTCGATCCTGACTTTGTTTTCGATAACTTTTCTACGTTCACGTTTGATGTTCTTTCGTCGTTTAGACGTAAGCCGTGATAGGAAATCATCGAAGTCTGAATAGTTATTGTTGCTCCAGTGAAACTGGTAATCATAACGTAATAGTAATTGAGCTTCGCTTAATTGAGTTATATCGTCGTGTTCGCAAAATAAAAAATGTGCAGATGATAATTTATTTTTTTCTGAAAATGCGAGCAGGGCATCAATCAATCCTTTCTTAATAGCCGCAGTTTCGATCACTGTACCAGTGCTGTCTTTATGAGTTTGACTGGCCAGCAATCTTGGGCCTTGCGCGGGGGTGAATGGGATCGATGTGACTAGCTTCGGGTAATAGTCCAGGCCATTTTTCTGGTAAGCGTCGGCCCATGCCCAGTCAAAAACAAACTCACCATAGGAGTTGTCTTTTATATAGGCGGGGCAGGCGCCGATCAAAATATCGTTATCGTAGAGTAAGCAATGTTGTGGTGACCAGCCCCAGGGTTTTAAGCAGTCATGCTGTTCGAGCGCCAGCAGGAACCCGTGTTGAATGAATGGATTGTCTTCACCAGCCAGTCTGTTCCAGTGCTCTGCAGCAACGCTGGCGATGCTCTCAGTGAATTTGATTTGCATTGAGGTGATCTGTGATCTACCAGGATAGAACTAAAGTCTGACCCGGTTATTCAGATTTTAACAATTACCCAGGTCTTTACAGATAATATTGTCCAGATAACGTTCAGCATCCAGTGCTGCCATGCAACCGGTTCCAGCCGATGTAACTGCCTGTCGGTAGATGTGGTCGGTGACATCGCCGGCAGCAAAAACGCCTTCGATACTGCAGGCTGTTGCATTGCCGCCAGTGCCACTTTTAACACACAGGTAGCCATTATGGGTCTCGAGCTGATCTTCAAACATAGCAGTGTTCGGTTTGTGACCAATCGCGATAAAGACGCCCTGTAGATCGATATCTTTCATGCTGCCATCGTCGATATTTTTTATACGCATGCCGGTAACACCGGTTTTATCACCGAGTACTTCATCGAGTTCACTGTTCCACTCGATCTTTACATTGCCGTTTTTGGCCTTTTCAAATAATTGATCCTGTAATATTTTTTCAGAGCGAAGTGCGTCACGACGGTGTACCAGTGTGACTTCAGCGGCGATATTGGAAAGATATAAGGCTTCTTCAACCGCGGTATTACCACCACCGATAACGGCGACTTTCTGGCCCTTATAAAAAAATCCATCACAGGTTGCACAGGCAGAAACGCCTTTACCTTTGAACGCTTCTTCTGATTCCAGACCCAGGTACATAGCACTGGCGCCTGTGGCGATGATCAGTGCATCACAGGTATAAGAGTTAGAGTCACCATAAAGTGTAAACGGGCTAGTCTCCAGATTAACTTCATTGACATGATCAAAAATAATCTCGGTACCAAAACGTTCGGCATGTGCCTGCATGCGTTGCATGAGTTCAGGGCCCTGTACGCCCTCGTTATCTCCCGGCCAGTTATCTACATCGGTAGTGGTGGTCAATTGACCGCCCATCTCCATGCCGGTGATAACAACTGGTTTCAGGTTCGCACGTGCAGCGTAGACGGCAGCGGTATAACCGGCGGGGCCTGAACCAAGAATTAATAAACGTGCATGGCGAGCTTCACTCATGTTTTTCTCCAGCTTAATGTAATTAGTGTTGTATAGGTGGTCACAATCAGATGCATATATTAGCAAATCTTAATGACAATTGTTTTGCTGAAATATTTTTTCTGTTGCGGCAATATACCGTGAATTTCATTGCCTTTAAATACTGCGTCAAAGGTTGCTGAACATCAGTATAGAAAAATTGTCTGAAGGTAGACTTAGGTAAATAATACCCGCACCGGTTTTTATGCTGGCATCTATAATAAGGCAACTATAATCAGGCATTAAAAACTAAGGTACTCATAGTAATGAAAATTGGCATTCCACAGGAAATAATGACGGGTGAAGCGCGTGTTGCACTTACTCCAGTCGTGTGTAAAACACTGATCGATGACGGCCATAGTATCTATGTACAAAAGGATGCCGGTTTAAACAGTGGGTATCCAGATGCAGAATATCAGCACTCTGGCGTGGTAGTGGTTGCCACGGCGCAGGATCTGTATGCCTCTGCGCAACTGATCGTCAAGGTAAAGCAGCCCCTGGCGCAGGATCTTGCTTATCTTCGAGAGGATCATATCCTGTTCAGCTATCTACATCTGGCGGCAGATCCTGTGCTGGTAAAAAACTTATGTGACTTAGGCCTAACGGCAATCCCATTTGAATCGATCGTAGATGCTGCCGGACAATTACCATTACTGGCACCGATGAGTCAGGTTGCCGGACACATTGCCACTATTCGAGGTGCCAGTCTGTTGTTTAGGAATCGGGGCGGACGGGGAGTGTTGCTCGGTGGTATCGAGGGTGCTGACGCGGGTCGTGTCGTGGTCTTAGGCGCGGGTGTTGCTGGTAGCCATGCTGTTGCAGTGGCGGCAGCGTTAGGTGCAAGGGTTGACGTGCTGGATCTAAATGAAGATAAATTGGCAACACTGAAAACACAGTACCCGAGTATTAAAACACATCTATCAACAGCGCAGACAATCGAAAAATTATGTGTGCAGGCTGATCTGGTCATTGGTGCGGTTTTACTCGCTGGCAGGCGTGCACCTGTAGTGTTGGAGCAGTCAGTGGTGAAAAAAATGCCCGAAGGCAGTGTTATTATAGATATTGCGATCGATCAGGGCGGCTGTGTAGAGGATATTCGTGTCACTAGCAGTGAGCAATTATGTTATGTCGAACATGGTGTGATTCACTCCGCGGTACCCAATATGCCGGCAGCGGTTGCTCGTACTTCCTCACAATCTTTGTCAACGGCCGTTTTGCCGTATGTTCAGCTGCTGGCGACCCTCAATATAAGCGCACTGGATATGACGGGTACAGATCAAATTGTTACAGATAGGTCAGAAGTTTTGCCAGAACAGGCATTAAGCCAGGCCATAGCTATTCACCGGGGGCATATCGTAGACCACGTGCTGGCGCGTGAGATGGCCTCTGTGTGAACGCGCATAAGGCCACAAAAGCCCGATAATTTTTTTCATTGAAGGGTATAATCAGGCTACTTTTTAGTCCTTAGAATTTAAAAAAACAGGAACGAAGATTGGTCCAGGCACGCCGTACAACAACAACTAATAACTCGGAAAAAAGTGCTGTGATCGCAACGCAACTACAACGTGGTTTGCGTGAGGCCGCTATGCTGGTGCTGATGGCGCTGGCGCTGTTTCTGCTTACTGCACTGATTACCTATGATTCATCCGACCCCGGTTGGTCATACACCGGTTCCAGGGATGCTGTTCATAATGCTGCGGGTGCGGTCGGTGCCTGGTTTGCCGATGTGCTCTACAACCTTTTCGGTTATCTATCGTATCTTTTCCCCGTTATCATTGCTTACAGTGGCTGGCTGGTGCTTCGTAGTAATCACATCGAAGTGGATAAAGACATTGATTATCATGAGCTGGGTATTCGCTGGGCAGGTTTTTTTGTCACGGTAGCGATGGGCTGTGCCCTGACCAGTATGCATTTTGCTACCTCAAACAGCGGTTTGCCGCTGGATGGCGGCGGCATCCTTGGCCTTTGGCTGGGTGACTCGATAGCTGGTTCATTAGGACTTTTAGGGTCCACACTAATATTGCTGGCATTGTTTCTTGCCGGTATTACCCTGTTTAGTGGTATCTCATGGTTTCGGGTAATCGATACTATCGGTTACGCCGGGCTGGTGAGTTATTACTGGATAACCACAAAAATTCTCACTTTGCTCGAAAACCGGCAGATACAAAAAGCCGGCGAAGAAGCGAAGCAGCAGCGCCAGGAAGTGATGGCAGCGGTCAAGAAAAAACAGGAAGTGCGCGTAGCGAAAGGAAATTCCGATGTGCGCATCGAGCCGGTGGTGAAAAAAGTTGAAATTTCAGAGCGCATGGATCGGGAAAAACAGATACAGCTGTTTGAGGCCCCTAACGATTCCGAGTTACCGGCGTTACGCCTGTTAGATCCTCCTAAACCTCAGCAGCAAGGTTATTCGACAGAAGCACTTGAGGCTTTGTCACGATTGCTTGAGATCAAACTGGCTGACTTTGGTATAGAAGTTGAAGTAGTAGCGGTGCACCCTGGGCCGGTAATTACCCGTTTTGAGATGGAGCCTGCTCCTGGTGTGAAAGCCAGCAAGATTACTGCCTTATCGAAAGATCTTGCACGTTCACTGTCTGTACCAAGTATTCTGGTGGTCGAAGTTATCCCCGGTAAAACCTGCGTTGGCCTGGAACTTCCTAATGAACACCGCGAGATCGTGTCATTAAGTGAAATTCTTATGTCCAAACAATACGATAATTCATCATCGCCATTAACTTTGGGCTTAGGTAAAGACATCGGCGGTAACCCGGTGGTCGCTGATCTTAGCAAAATGCCGCATTTACTGGTGGCCGGTACTACCGGTTCAGGTAAATCTGTTTGCGTAAACGCGCTTTTGATCAGCCTGTTATATAAGAGTAAACCTGACGAAGTAAGGCTGATATTGATCGATCCGAAAATGCTGGAACTGAATGTCTATGAAGGTATCGCGCACCTGTTAACACCGGTTGTGACTGACATGAAAGAAGCGGCTAATGCGCTGCGCTGGTGTGTCGGTGAAATGGAAAGTCGTTATGAGCTGATGTCCGGTCTCGGAGTACGAAATATTGCCGGTTATAACCGCAAGGTGAAAGAAGCGATCGAGGCGGGTGAACCACTGGAAGATCCCACTTTCAATCCTGATCACCATGCACCGGGATCGCAGCCGCAAAAACTAAAACCGTTGCCCTACATCGTGGTGGTGGTCGATGAATTTGCCGACCTGTTTATGGTGGTAGGTAAAAAGATCGAAGAACTGATTGCTCGCATCACACAAAAAGCCCGTGCTGCTGGTATCCATCTGATCCTTGCTACACAACGGCCTTCGGTCGATGTAGTGACGGGTCTGATCAAATCAAACATTCCTACACGGATTGCATTCCAGGTTTCATCACGGGTGGATTCGCGAACGATTTTAGATCAGATGGGCGCAGAAAACCTGCTAGGACATGGCGATATGTTATACATGGAGGCAGGCAGTGGTTTACCTGTGCGTATTCATGGTGCATTTGTCGATGACCATGAAGTTCACAGAGTTGTTGCCTTCCTGAAAGAACAGTCTGGTTCAGACTATATTGAAGATATTACCAAGGAAAGCAGCACTATGTTGCCCGGAGAAAAGCCGGCGGCTGGCAGTGATGAAGATGTCGATGCTCTATATGATGAAGCCGTTGCCATTGTTACACAGACACGTAAAGCCTCTATCTCTTATGTGCAGCGTCGCTTAAAAATTGGTTATAACCGTGCCGCAAGGATGATCGAGTCGATGGAATCAGATGGCGTTGTTACTGCCATGCAGTCCAACGGTTCACGTGAAGTGTTAGCGCCACCGCCGCCTGAATGATAGTGAAAAATGCACTGAAATCACTGCTCGGCAATTGCTCCATGCATTACCCTACTAAGTGACATCCATGTTACGAAGACGAATTACAGCATACGCTTCTTCCGTGAAGGTAAAAAATTAAAAATGAAAAATGTACTGATTACTTTCTTACTTACTATTATTTCAGTAAGTGCTTTTGCAGGTGATAAAAAATCGACCGGGGAATTATATCTCGAAAATTTTCTGGCAAATACAAAAACCTTCGAAGCTGATTTTCATCAGACCTTACGAACCCATAAAGGTGAAGTTCTGCAGGAGACATCAGGCCAATTTTACCTGAGTCGTCCGGGAAAATTTCGCTGGAATTATCAGAGCCCGTATGAACAGGTCATCGTTTCTGATGGTGAAAGAATCTGGATCTATGATGTCGAACTGCAGCAGGTAACCGTTCAGAAAAAATCCGCTGGATTGCCTGCAACGCCGATGGCGTTATTAGATGACAGTTCGGACCTATATAAAAATTTTGATGTCACCCCGCTTGATGAACATGACGGTGCTTATCGTTTAAAGCTGCAAAGTAAAACGAAAGAGTCTGATTTTGGTGAGATTGTTGTAGCTCTTGATGCCGATGGTTTACGCTTCATGCAATTACATGATCAGTTTGAGCAGGTAACTGATATTGTTTTTTCTGATGTTAAAAAAAATGAAAATCTTAACCAGGAGATTTTCGTATTCATTCCCCCTGAAGGCGTCGATGTATTTGGCGGCTAACCATACCTGTCATGAGCACTGACCTGTTTGCAGAAAATGTATCGCAGCCATATCGTCCGCTTGCCGATAGAATGCGACCACAAAATCTGGCTGATTATATAGGCCAGGAGCACATCATCGGCCACGGAAAAACTCTGACACAGGCCATCGAAAATCAAACCCTTCATTCAATGATCTTCTGGGGACCGCCAGGTACCGGCAAAACAACGCTGGCAAAAATCATTGCCAATTCTGTACGGGCACATTTCATCAGCTTATCCGCCGTGTTGTCTGGTGTTAAAGATATCCGAGAAGCAGTATCACAGGCAAAGCAATGGCAGGCTCAGGGTGAGTTAACTATCTTATTTGTTGATGAGGTGCACCGGTTCAATAAATCACAGCAAGATGCTTTCTTGCCTTACGTTGAAGACGGTACCATTTATTTTATCGGTGCCACTACTGAAAACCCTTCCTTCGAATTGAATAATGCGTTGTTGTCGCGTGTCAAAACGTATGTCTTAAAGTCTTTGTCGGTTGAAAACATAACCAGCGTTATAAATAATGCTTTATCTAAGGATCAGCAGTTAAAACAAAAAAATATAAAAATTGAACCCGCCTCATTAGAGTTGCTGGCACAGCTTTCTGATGGCGATGCAAGACGAGGCCTGAACTTTCTGGAGATTGCATGTGATCTTGCAGAAACAGATAGTTCTGCCTGTTCTGTGATCACGCATGAAATAATTCAGAATGTCACCTCACAGACGCTGCGCCGTTTTGATAAAGGTGGCGATCTTTTCTATGAGCAGATCTCTGCCTTGCATAAATCAGTACGCGGCAGTAACCCTGATGCATCATTGTACTGGTTTTGTCGGATGATCGATGGTGGTTGTGACCCCTCGTATATCGCCAGGCGGGTGGTGCGCATGGCGTCTGAAGATATCGGCAATGCTGATCCACGAGGCCTGCAACTGGCTTTAGATGCCTGGCAAACATTCGAACGCCTGGGTAGTCCGGAAGGCGAGCTGGCAATTGCTCAGGCCATCGTTTTTCTTGCCTGCGCCGCAAAAAGTAATGCAGTGTATGCCGCGTATAATCAGGCTATGTCAGATGCTAAAAACTCTGCGTCGCTTGATGTACCCGAGCATTTGAGAAACGCTCCCACGCAATTGATGAAAGACATAGGTTACGGTAAAGATTATCGTTATGCGCATGATGAAGAGAATGCTTTTGCTAGTGGTGAAACCTATTTTCCTGAGTCAATGGGTGAGCCGCAATATTATCAACCGGTCGCACGGGGGCTGGAGGCGAAAATTAAAGAAAAGCTGGATCATCTACGTCAACTCAACAAATCAGCAAAGCCAGTCAATAAGATCGATCAATAAAGCCAGTCAATAAACTACAGCAAACCGCGTGATCAGTATAAAAATTTGGACTGTTTCAAAATAACCGTTGGTCGAAAACTTTTTTTGGCAACCTATATATCTGATTTTTTTCACTATACTAAATCAGTAATTAAACTGCCGAAGTATAACGATGACAAGAAATCAGGAACGTGCATCCGCAGACGGATATTGCATACAGGTATTAATAATAAACGGGGAAGTGCAGAGTCATCTCTCTCAAAAGTCTTTTTATATTGAAAATATAGGTAAAGGTGGTTTTCGATTTATTTCAGATGTAACCTTTGAATTAGAGGATCGGGTACAGGTTTTACTACGTTTTCCAAATGGCCATTCCCAGGAAGTTTTAGGACGTATCTGTTATAACACCGTGATTGATGAAAACGCCACCGCTTATGGGTTCAGTGTTATGGAAGGTTTTTATTCGTTAAGCTCAGCTCACGGATAAATCTGCTGATTGATCCATAATGGCAGCATTTTAACTTTACCGACTTCCTCTGGAGGTTGCTGAAGTGCAAACAAAGACACACCCCTTCAATCTCGTCAATAAATTCATTTCCTAAGCCTAAGTTATATATTCAAGCCAGATTTTTAAACTTGATGCGATGCGGGTTAATCGCTGCTTCAACACCTAAACGCTTGACCCGATCTTCTTCATATTCAGTGTAGTTGCCTTCAAACCACGTGGTTTTACTGTCACCTTCAAATGCCAGGATATGTGTAGCAATACGATCCAGAAACCAGCGGTCATGTGAGATAACAACAACGCAACCCGGGAAGTTAAGGATAGCTTCTTCGAGTGCGCGCAAGGTTTCTACATCGAGGTCATTGGTTGGTTCGTCGAGCAGTAACAGGTTGCCGCCACTTTTTAATAGTTTCGCCAGATGCACACGGTTACGTTCTCCGCCGGATAGGTCTTTAATAAATTTTTGCTGGTCTTCGCCTTTAAAGTTAAAGCGGCTGACATAACCACGTGAAGGTACGGTGTAATTGCCGATAGTGATGTTATCCAATCCGTCAGAGATTTCGCTCCATACCGTGTTGGTGTCATTCAGGCTGTCACGTGATTGATCGACATAAGCAATCTTAACGGTCTCGCCGATTTTAAATTCACCGCTATCGGGTTTATCTTCGCCGTTGATCAAACGGAAGAGAGTGGTCTTGCCGGCACCGTTGGGTCCGATGATGCCGACGATACCACCACGCGGTAGATTAAAGCTCAGGTCTTCGTATAATAATTTGTGATCAAATTTCTTACTGATATTTTTTGCTTCGATCACCAGCTCGCCGAGACGAGGGCCGGGTGGAATATAGAGTGATAGTGTTTCCGAGCGTTTCTGATAATCGGAAG
>CAWBXM010000007.1:0-8446 GCA_963792545.1 uncultured Gammaproteobacteria bacterium
TTGTCGCTACAAAAACAGGTATCCCAGCAATGTATCTGAAGTAACCGCTTATATCATTTAAAAACGGGTAGTCTTTCGCCAGGGAGTTATAACCTACGGCTATAAAGATATAGGCCAATTGCAGGAACAGTATAACAAAAACAATAAATAAACTGCCCACAACAATCGCTTTTATACTTCTCATCGATAGCTCGCTGATTTGTAAGTCTTCTTTTTTATCGGAATGATTGAACAGAGCTGCTGCAATAAATACTGCCCTGTTCTGGTATGATTTTCTGCTGCTTTATGCAACTTTTCCAATCGGGCATTTTTGAAATGTGTACCTTCTCGTTTGCAAAGTGAAGTCGAAAGAAATTTCGGATTTCACCGGACTTCGAGGCGTGACCAAATTCAGAAAATTGCAGATCACTCTCAATGCAACGGCTCTCAAGCACCGGAATCTTTGATCCTGTAAATACAGCTTCGACCATCAGTTTTTTTTGCTGGCATTGTTGCAATGAGTCAGTATTAACAAATGAAGCGTTAATATCACCTGCCCCGTTCTGTGTGAGTGTTATCAGAAGAAATAGCGTTTTCATGCGTGACTATAACTTGCTACACAAATGAACCGCGGAACACGTCAGGCTCTCACGCAGTAGCTGGTAGCGATGCTCAGTGCAATTTACTTAACACCTTTGCTGATCAGGTAACTGCTGTACTCTTTGTCTGTGCCATTAATATGATTGATCAACCAGTCCTTGAGGTATTCTGCTGCGTTACTCATGGCCGTGTCATGATCCTTTTCATACTCAGCCAGTACTTCGCCAACTTTTTTGAACATCTTTTCGTGTTGAGCTTTGTGTGGTTCAAAATCAGGATAATCATTGTCCCGCATCAATCCTTCTTCATAGGTAAAATGTGTTTTTGTGTAGTCGACCAGTTCATCGAGTGCTTCCTGTTCGAATTGCTCACCCGTCGAATAATCCACGGCTGTTTGCAGCTGGTTGATGAGGTTGATTAGCTTCTTGTGTTGCTGGTCGATGGAATCAATGCCCACACTGTAATCATCCTTCCATTCAACGAACTGTTTTGATGCCATTTTTCTGTGGATAAACGGGATAATCACCAATATTGCAATCAGTGTCCAGGTTAATGGACTGGTAGGTCCAGCCAAAAGTCCTAATATCACTGCTACGATTAATGTCAAAATAAGCAACGACACACCGAACATACACATTTTTTTATTCCGGCACATATTTTTTTTCATGTAAGTTATTCCTTGTTTTAACGAATAATTGAAGGGAAATTAAAATTGTTCACTGCACAATACTAAGCTTTGAAGATAGTAACTGGCACATTGTAGTAGTAAGCAGATACATATAAAAATGACTTGAGTCAACTCAACAACAAAAAACTGGAACACGCCACTGAAAACATTTAGTCATCCGTATTTATCTACTTATTTAAAGGTTATTTCCTATAACGTGCTGTTTTATATGATATTTAAGTGTTATATTCGATGAATCGAAACGGTATTGATGTAGTTTGGCATAAAATCGTGTGCAGACCAATATCATCACTACCTGAGCCTGTTAGATAATCATCAATGGTATTGAAAATTTCATCAGTAACGTGGGCTATGTTAATGAATAAAAAAGGTTTTTTAACTGCCTGGTGTTGTTTCAGGTAATGCCGAACTGATTGTAATTAAAGCGCTATATTTACTACAACAAACAAATATTGTGATTTATGATCGTCTGGATTTTGACGATATTATTATCTTAATTACATCATTGTCAGCTGTATCACTGTTGCTAAGCAAGTCGGCAACAATTGTGTATCACAGGAAAAAATTAATGAAATCATTGTGAGCCGGGCAAAATCCAGTGCAGGATTGTCCGTCTTAAAGGTGGCACCATTACATGTTTGGTCATGTTGGTGAGAAAGACCTTATTTAAACGCCACGTGCGTATAAAACAGTTTTGTAGATAAACTTAAGGTTGATAAAAAAAGCCATCCTTGGCAAGCAGGAGTCCATTCGATCATCTATGACAGGACTTAGAAAACAAACTGTGTCTGCACGAAGATTTCGTCTTCGTCCTGATTTTTAACACCATTCAGATTCTCGCCTTTACGGTAAGTGAGCTGAACTTTGGTATCATGTTTATTGATAAACCAGTTTGCACCTACAGATTTTCTGTCCCAGGATGTGTCGTAACCATCAGCATCCTGAGTTTCATAGGCAGCAACGATTTCGATGGTATCTTTTATCATATAACCACCTTCTATTGCTGCATTGGTCAACTTTGTTGAGCCATTTGTATATATGCCACCAGTGAAATTGTTTTCGACAGTATCTGCATCAAACGAGTTGTACTCGGCGTCTACAGAAAAACCCGCTGCGCGAAATGCACCACTGACTTCCAGACCCGTTACCGAGTCAACATCGGCTTTACTGAGCGAAGGGGGTGTTATACCTGTATATGTATTATTATCATCGTCGTTGTTCCAGTTATAAGCCGCGACACTGATAGTAACTTTGGTTTTTTTCGAGAAATCACCCTGCGAGAATTTCATATAACCTAATGGATGATAGTCAACACGACCACCGACCATTAATCCCTCATTGAAATCAGAGTTGGTGTTTATGGGAGTATCAAAGTCCAGCTTTTTTACGTCCGGATCGATAGAAGCCATGGTGCCTGATACTGCCCAGGTGAATTTTTTGCTGTCGTTATGACCATTCAGGTGTATACCGACGTTACGATCCGGTGTGCCATAATTATGGTCACCGACAAAGGTGCGTTCGACTAACTCCTGATATTTAGATGAAGTTAAAAACTCACGTGAGAAGGGAAAATTAGCGTTACCAATAATTACTTTCATATTATTGAAACCACTATACTGAAAATACGCATCTTTAACGGCGATTTCATTCGTGTCTTCAGCTTTGCCCATATCCCATTGGATCTTGGCCTTCCAGTCCTTATGTGTGCTGCCTTCAATGTAGGGTCTTAATCGTCTGAAAAAGACCTCATCGCTGGTGCTGCCGCCATCAGGGTCAACATGATGATATTGCAACTGCAGGCGACCACCGATTTTTAAGTATTTATCACCGTCTTTATAGGTGATGCCACCGGCATAAGCGGATGTCGATGTAAACAGTGCAGACAGCACCGCAAGTTTAACGATCTTATTTGTTACTAACTGCATTTATAACTCCCGTTATTATTTAAAATTGACGAACGGAAGTCTGAGGCCGAGTTATTACTGTAAAGCTACGATCTTATGACCATTATGTTACACATAAGATTTTGTTTGGTAAGGGAGATAACTGTACCGTGGTAAATAGCTAAGGAGTTATTTACACCGTAGAAATCTGCATGAGCTGATATAATTGGTGTTTAATTTTACCCTGCGCTATTTTCTTGGATATACGATCACTCAATAATAAGCTGAATCAATGCATGTTGAGTGACGTGTTCCGTTTTCGGCGCCGTCTGCAAAAAATCAGACAGGCGAAACCGGCTCAAAAAAAACACGCTGATGAATCATCGATCTCGCAGTTAACGAAAGAGATAGAGCAGTCGATCGCTACTGCGTTATCACGTAAAAAAAATTTACCGCTGATCAGTTATCACGATGAATTACCCATCGCACAGAAAAGTGATCTCATCAAAAAGACCATCCTGGAAAACCAGGTCACCATTTTGTGTGGTGAGACCGGCTCGGGTAAAACAACGCAGCTACCAAAGATCTGTCTGGATATTGGCTCTGGGTATCAGGGGCAAGATAGGGCATACACAGCCACGCCGGCTGGCTGCCCGTACAGTCTCACAACGGATCGCCGAAGAGCTCAATACAGAACTGGGTAATGAGGTTGGTTTTAAAGTTCGCTTTTCTGATAAGTCGAATGACAGCAGTTATATCAAATTGATGACAGATGGTATCTTGCTGGCCGAATGCAACCATGATCCTTTTCTTAACCAGTATGACACTATCATAATCGATGAAGCGCATGAGAGAAGCCTGAATATTGATTTTCTGCTGGGTTATCTAAGTCGGCTTATCAGGAAGCGCAAAGATCTTAAAATAATCATCACCTCTGCTACCATCGATCCGGAACGCTTCGCCAAACATTTTAATAATGCGCCCATCATCAATGTGTCTGGTCGTACCTTTCCGGTGGAAGTGCGATATCGCCCGTACCAGAGTGCGGAAGATGAAAGCAGCAGGACACTACAGGACGGTATTATCGATGCTGTTAATGAGCTGTCCAGGATAGACCGTGGCGACATCCTGGTTTTTTTGAGTGGTGAAAGAGATATACGAGAAACAGCCGATGCTTTAGCTAAAGAGGTGCGCAACCGTGCTCTCGATAACACCGAGGTATTACCGCTACTGGCACGTTTATCCAATGCCGAGCAAAATCGTATCTTTCATCCATCAAATAAGCGGCGTATCGTACTGGCGACTAATGTCGCTGAAACATCTTTAACCGTGCCGGGAATAAAATACGTTATCGACTCAGGAGTCGCGCGCATCTCGCGATATTCATGGCGCAGTAAAATTCAGCGTTTACCCATCGAAAAGATTTCTCAGGCGTCAGCCAATCAGAGAAAAGGACGTTGCGGCCGTGTGTCAGCAGGCATATGCATTCGTTTATACGATGAAGATGATTTTAATCTTCGTGATGAATTTACCGAGCCGGAGATCAAACGCACAAATCTTGCCTCGGTTATTTTGCAGATGGAAAATATGCGACTGGGACACATCGATGACTTCCCATTTGTCGAGCCACCAGAAGATCGCCTGATCAATGACGGTTACAAACTGCTGTTTGAACTGGGCGCTATTGATAAACAGCACAAGATCACAAAGATCGGTAAACACCTTGGTCATTTCCCGATAGATCCAAAACTGGCGCGCATCCTGCTGCAGGCGAAAAATGAAAATGCTTTGACCGAAGTGCTTATCATTGTCTCTGCCATCGCTACACAGGATCCGCGAGAACGGCCACTGGATAAACAGCAGGCGGCAGATGAAAAGCATGCAGTGTTCAAAGATAAGGTTTCAGATTTTATTTTTTATATTAATCTCTGGCAGGCATATCACCTGGAGAAGAAAGAGCTGTCTGCAAATCAATTACGTAAATGGTGTAAGAAAAATTTCATCTCCTGGATGCGGATGCGCGAATGGATTGATACTTTCAATCAGATCAAAAAGACCTTGTCGGATTTGAAGTTAACACTTAACACGAGTGTTGCTTCGTATGAACAGATACACCGATCTTTATTGATAGGCCTGCTGGCGAATATCGGCTTTAAAAATGAGGGCAAAGAATACCTGGGAGCGCGCAGTAAAAAATTTAATGTTTTCCCTGGTTCTGTATTATTTAAGTCAACACCGCAATGGATCGTGGCTGCTGAGATAGTCGAAACCACACGGGTTTACGCACGCACTAATGCAAAGATCGATGTGACATGGATAGAAGAAAAAGCCCAGCACCTGCTCAAGTATCATTACAATAATCCTCATTGGGAGAAGAAACGTTCACAGGTGGTGGCGCTGGAACAGGCCTCACTGTATGGATTGATCATTCATGCTGACAAGAAAGTGAGTTATGGACGTATTAAGCCAGCCGAAGCCAGAGAGATCTTTATCCGCTGTGCATTGATAGCAGGTGACTTTGAGAGCAGGGCTGAATTTTATAAGCATAATCAGCGTCTAGTTGAAGAGCTCGAAACGCTGGAAGCAAAATCACGACGTCGTGACATTATTGTTGATGAAGACATCTTGTTCGATTTTTATGATCAGAGATTACCCGGCGACGTCTTTGGCGGTGCAACTTTGGATAAGTGGTTAAGTCATTTTCCTGATGAGAGCAAAGCGCTGTTTCTTTCGGTAGATAATCTGATGCGTGATGATGCTACCCTGGTATCTGATGCTCTGTTTCCTGACTCTCTGGAGATGAATGGCTCGCGTTTTCCCCTGGAATATCATTTCGATCCGCGCAAACATTGTGATGGTATAACATTGATCACTCCCGTAGCAGGACTGGCAGCGATAAACGCTCAGCGCTGTGAGTGGCTCATCCCCGGGTTGCTTCAGGATAAGGTCGTTGCACTTATAAAGTCACTGCCTAAACAGTTACGCAAAAATTTTGTACCTGCACCCAACTTTGCAGAGGCCTGTGTACAGGCGCTGGAACCTTCAGGTGAAGCGTCAGAAACTGCTTTATGTACAGCTATCGCTAACCAGCTTAAAAAAATGACGGGCGTACACGTACCATATGATGCCTGGAATGAAAAAAATATTGATCAACATCTGCTGATGAATTTTAGAGTGCTCGGTCTTGATGGCAGTAGACTCGAAGAAGGGCGTGATCTGCAAACGATTAAAAATAAACTATCGGGGCTGGTCGATGAGTCGATCGAGGCGACACAGGATGCCATTTTAAGGAAAGGAGCTGGATCCGGTGCGGAGCAGGGCGATGGTTCGACATATGATAAGGATAATGTCGGCCCTGAATGTCTCGATACGTTGGCTGAGACTGTCGATCTAAAGCTGCAGGGTATCACTATTAAAGCCTATCCTGCACTGGTTAGAGACGGCAGGCAGGTTAATATAAGGACTCTGGATAGTAAGAAAAAAGCAGCAGCAGAAACTCATCAGGCGTTAACACAGTTTTTCATTAATGCCTTGCCTGAGCAAGTTAAACACCTGAAAGCAACACTTCCAGATATTCAGAACCTGTGTCTGAAATACACTGACTTTGGCCGTTGTGAAGATCTCAGGCAAAATATTGTCGATAAGACAATCGATGATATTTTCTTGTATGAACCCATTCATACTGGAGCAGAATTTACCGCCAGACTTGAAAAAGGTAAAAGTGAACTACACGATAAAGCGAAGCGATGGTGCCGCTTAATATCCGATATTCTTGATCAATACCGTAGCATTAAAAAATTAATCAAAAACCCGTTGCTATCGCAGCTCGATATAGTGTCTGATATTCAGGCTCAGATTAATCACCTATTTCCGAAAAATTTTATAATTGTAATCGACCGGCAATGGTTGCAGGAATATCCACGATATTTAACCGCTATCAATAAACGCTTTGAAAAATCTAAAACCAGTGCAAGCCGAGACCGGCAGTTAAGGGTCGAGTTCTCTCGATTATGGGACGAATTTATCAAGCGACAGGCAACACTGGATAAACAGCATATCGAATCAGAAGAGCTTGAGTATTATCGCTGGATGCTCGAAGAATATCGTGTGTCTTTATTTGCCCAGGAACTTAAAACAAAGTTTCCTGTATCTGAAAAAAGGCTGAAAAAATACTGGCATGATCTATCGGTATAAGTGATAGCTTCTTCACCTGCCATGTGATGTGTAGTGGATCTCTACATGAATGTAGATTATTAGGGTAATGCAGGAGCAATTACCGAAGCATATTGCGTTTGGTGTGCAATCAATGGTCTGGCAAGATCCTTCGGCAACTGCTCCTGCGTTGCCCTAATAACCTACGTCCATGTAGGGATCGGCTACGCTCAGGATGACAGGAGCAAATAACATCGCTAGTTTTGTTCATAGTGTGAAATGATTTTTAATCGTTATAAAGCAAAGCTACCGCATCCTCGACAATTGCTCCTGCATTGTTCTACTTACGGGCGTCCTGCCCTAATGCTATCGCCCCTTACCTACGTCCTGTAGGCAACCTATGGACTTACAGTCCATAGTCATTGAGTTTTTGTATCAAGCTCACCCTTATTAGAGCATCAGTTTAATCAAGGTGAGTTTCTTATGCTTTAGATAGCTTCCCACTCAGGATCGAAAATATCTTCCACCACGATAATCGCTGGTTTAGGGTAATAATTAAATTCTGTCGCAGAGGCGATCGTGTAAGCGCCCATCTGTTTACCGACAAGGATGTCACCAATCTGCATGTCGGGTAAATCGATTTCTTCGGCAACCACATCGATGCTGTCACAGGTAGGGCCGGCTAATACGCTGGAAAAAAACTCACCTGTTGGGTCGAATGGTTTCAACGGCGCTAATGGGTAAGAGGCATGATCAAACATCTGACCGCTAAACCCGCCGTAGACGCCATCATCCAGGTAGTACCAGGTTTTTGCACCACGCTCGGCTTTACCTACAATGGAGACGACTTCGATCATCGAAGGTGCGGAGATGAAACGACCAGGCTCGGCAAAAACTTCGATGCCTTCCGGTAATTCGCTTAATGCTTCCATCAGCGGTGCACAGAAATCCTCGATCGGTAATACGGCTTCCTGATATGAGACCGGGAAACTTCCACCAATGTCCAGAAACTTCCATTCTACGCTGTTCATTACTTTGATCGCGGCGACACTGGCGCGAATCGCATTCGCCTGCGTCATCGGTGATAAAGATTGTGAGCCAACATGAAAAGACAGGCCAACCACCTTAATGAGCAATACGATGA
>CAWBXM010000008.1:0-4935 GCA_963792545.1 uncultured Gammaproteobacteria bacterium
CCTGACATATCTCATCGCCGAACACTGGTTAAAGAGTTATTAGAAAACCCGGATATCCTGACAGCCATTGACAGCCATTCTCAGCAGGGCAATATACCTGTAGTTAAAGCCACCAGAATCGCGCAAAAATACCTCAATGAGATCGTCGCTGATCGCAACTATATAACCATTCAACTTCTTCAGCGTATACTCGCCACTTTCTGGAATAAATTCTATTCCGGTATCGAAGTCAATTTCAGTACTCCGCTACATCAACTGGCACTAAGCCACGAACTGATCTACGTGCCCTGTCATCGCAGCCATATTGATTACCTGTTACTGTCTTACGTTATCCATAACGAAGGTTTTGCTATCCCGTATATCGCTGCCGGCAAAAACTTGAATATGCCAGTTATCGGGCCGGTATTAAGAAAAGGCGGTGCTTTTTTTATCCGTCGAAGCTTTAAAGATAACGAGCTTTATTCCACCATTATATTTGAATACCTCGCTTCACAGATATCTAGCAATATGCCCATTGAATATTTTGTCGAAGGTGGGCGCAGTAGAACAGGTCGCTTACTACAGCCAAAACCCGGCATGCTTGCAATGACTATCCGTGCGTTTTTAAAATATCAGAAACGTCCTATTGCCTTTATTCCGGTTTATATCGGTTATGAAAAAATGATAGAAGGCAAAGCTTATCTGTCAGAGCTCAAAGGTGATGATAAAAAATCGGAAACACTGATGGGTTCGATACGTTCAATTTTAAACATCCGCGGCTTTTACGGGCAGGTAACCACCAATTTCGGTGAGCCTGTTTTATTGAATACTATATTGGATGAACAGAATCCTGACTGGAAAACGCAGACCTACGATGATAAACAACGTGCCGAGTGGTTGAGACCCGCCGTAGCACAGACATCGAACCTTATCATGCAACACATCAATGCCTGCTGTGCGGTCAACGCAGTCAACCTGATCGCTACCGCCTTACTTGCCGCACCCAATCAGACGATGGATGAAGGTGAACTGGCACGAACCCTGACTTTCTATACTGACCTGATAAACCATCATCAGTATTCAACCTTTATCACCACAACACCCTATGACGCTCACCAACAGATTCACCATGCTGAAGCATTACACCTGGTACACCGCCGAAAACATGAAATGGGCGACTTTATTTATCTCGACAAAGCGCATGCTGTTTTACTGACTTATTACAGAAACAATATCTTGCATCTACTGGTAATGCCTTCACTGATCTCCTGTTGTTTTAATAATGCGACAAGCATCGAAAGCGAAACCATAAAACGCTATATCAAAATAGCCTATCCATTCTTGAAAGCAGAGTTTTTTTTGCCCTGGTCATCTGCTGAATCTGAAGATGTCATCGATAGTCTGCTGGATTACCTAACTGAGACAGGACTACTTACCTATAATAAAGACACCGGGCTTTACAGCAAACCTGGCATCAGCACTCACCATCACGCCCAGCTCACCACGCTGGCACAGGTAATATCACCCATATTAGAACTGTATTACATGATCTTTGCTTTACTGGCTGAGTACGAATCGGACACCTTGTCGCGTGCGCGACTTGAAGAATTATGTTATCTAATGGCACAACGTCTATCGCTGATGTACGAGATTAACTCACCTGACTTTTTTGATAAAAAATTAATCGCTAACTTTATCAATTCATTAGTTAGCCTCGATTATGTTTCAGTTAATACTACTGACAACCTGGAATTATGCGAATATGCGCTAAACGAAGGCAGACGCGCACGTCGCCTGCTAGACAAGAGTATGCAGTATAATATTCTGCAGATGTTACGAACAACAAATGAACAACACGAATTAAAATGACAAACTTCACAAATAAACTAAAATCTTTTTATGCAAAGAATCCATGGACGAGCCGTATAAGTCTATTTTTTATCAGTCTGATTTTTATTTTGATCATCATACGTGTAATTCTAACGCCAACTATCATCCAGCTCACAACCTCATGGTTAAAAGACCGGGGGATAGACGCCACCATCGAAGACATCAGCCTGCACATCATCGGCGGAACAGTAACTTTGACCAACGCCACAGGCACCGAAAACGGTCAGCCACTATTCAATATTGGACACGTCGATCTACACTGGTTATGGTCACCATTATCAAATAAGAAGGTTGAGGTCAGTCACATCGAAGTCAGTCATCTAGTCGTCCGTATAAAAGATTATACTGATACGATAGTTGTCGGTGGTGTGCACATCCCGGTATCATCAACTCCTGAGACTGCCGATAATAATACCGAGATAACCACCACCAACACTAACGTAAAACCCTGGGCGGCATCGCTCGGCGAAGTAGTTTTTTCTGATATTGATGTCTGTTATCTGCAGCACTCATCAACCATCGCCGAGGCCAGCAACACCAATCGCACGATGGATTACTGCGTCAGGTTAAATGAGATGCTATGGAGCGGCACCATCAGTTATGCGACTGATGCTGAGCTACTCAAATCCAGTGATCTGCCACTATCATCTACTGGCGACTTCACTCTTAATGGATTAACCGTGACAGATAATATCCTCAACAAAACCTTGCTGGATTCTAAACTCAATACTTTGGACAAGGTCGTGATCAACGGCTTGAATGATATACAAGCTGATACACTTACCATGAACGAGCTACATGCGATGCACCGTGACGATGACAAGCATAAAGACTCCTTTCGATTTAGTAACCTGACCCTGAAAAAAATTCAGCTACGCAATTTAAATGATTTATCGATCGACAATCTCGAATTAACAACGCCGGGAATATATATAGTTAAAAACAAAATGAATGATTGGGAATACCAGCAATGGATCCCTGATTTAGAAAAAGCCTCAGCTGAAAACACTACCACAAAACAAAAAGAAACCGAAAATCAATCTACAGAGACGCCAGAAAAATCACTTTTTAAATTTGCTATCAACAGTATCAATATCGATGACGCTGATTTTTGTTACCTGGATAAAACCACCACCTTATACTACTGTTACACCCATAAAAATCTGAACTGGTCCGGTCCAGTCAGCTATGGTGGCAACCTGGGAACACAACCGCTAGTCTCTATTAATGGCAATTTTAAACTGACACAGCCTTTAATAACCAACAAAACGATTGATCGCAAACTATTCAGTATTGACGCGCTTAATATCAATAAATTATTAGTTGCAGGTCTGAACGCTAATGATATACAAGTTGACTCACTTATGGTGAATGAACTACATGCCATGCAGCGTGATGATGACAAGCATAAAGATTCCTTTCGATTTAGTAATCTGACCCTGAAAAAAATTCAGCTACGCAATTTAAATGATTTATCGATCGACAATCTCGAATTAAAAACGCCGGGAATATATATAGTTAAAAACAAAACCAATGATTGGGAATATCAGCAATGGATGCCTCAGGTAAAAGAATCAGCAACAAAAACCACCACGGCCAAACAAGAAGAATCTGAAAATCAGACGACGAAGTCAGATTCGGTTTTCAAATTCGCCTTCAACAACATCAATATCGATGACGCTGATTTCTGTTATCTTGATAAAACAACCAGCTTTTACTACTGCTACACCCATAAAGCCCTGGCCTGGTCAGGCCCAATCAATTATGGTGGCGAGATGAAAACACAACCGCCAGTCTCTGTTAATGGCAACCTTAAGCTGACACATCCTTTGATATCCAATAATACTATCGGTCGTAAACTGGTCGATATCGAAGCACTTAAAATCAATAAATTAATAGTTACAGGTCAAAAAGCCAGACTTGCTAACTTTGATATCGATAAATTTTCAGCGCTACAACGTGACAAAAAAGATGATTACACCGTCCGTTTTACAACGCTTAAAATCAACGATGTTGACTATAACACTGATGCACTCGCGATCAATAGCATCGACCTCAAAGACCTGGAAGGTGACATTTCAATAAATAAAGATGGTAGCTGGGAATTTGACAAGTGGCGGCCTGAATCAAAAAATGAGGCTGACAAAGCCGATAATAAAAAATCAGAGGAAACTTTTGACCTACCATTCCCACCCAGCCCACCACGTGGGCCATGGCGCCGAAGTAGACGAAGCCCGCGGTCGCGACCGCTTGCCACAGGATGTGGTGCAGCGCGAGCTCGGTGGTGAGCCACGCGGGGAAGAAGCTCAGCCCCACCGCCAAGGCGCCGCCGCGGAGGGGGCGAAGCGCGTTGGCCGTGAAGAGCGCTCCCCAGATTGACACGGCGAGGAAGAGCCAGGGCAGCACGATGCCCGGATCATGGCGCATCGCGTCGCGAACGTCACACGCGGAAGCGCGGACGCTCGACCTGCTGGCTCCGCACGCCGGCGCGCAGACCGGTGTGCTCGGTGAGGTCGTGGCCAGCGGCCAGTTCGCGACCCGCGACGCCGCGGCCGCCGATGGACGACTGTTCTGGGCGAGCTCGGGCTTCAGCGACTTCGCCGGCCGCATCGGGCGCGCCGATTCCAGCGCATGCGCGTGCTGGCCGATGGCCTGTTCCAGCCCGTTGCGGTGCTCCACGACGGTGCACCTGGAGGAATACGGAGACGGCGAAGTGAGCTCGGTTGCGCTGAGCATCACCACCGGCGGAAGCTGAGCACTCGCGGTCTGTGCCCCCACGGGGAACCGGCGCTCCAGGCTCAGGGCTGCTCGCGGGGCGCGGTTGGCGGGTCGCGGTTGCGCGCGGGCCGAAGCCAGCCGACACGCATGCGAGGCAGAGACCGAGCACGAGCGTGATCCGGATCCTCATCGCGCTCCGCGTAGCATCGAACCCGCCGCGCAGCACGGGCCGCACGGGCCTTCCTCCGAGGCTTGCATGGTCGCGAGCGTGGTCTATCGAGAACGCATGTCTCGCACCGGGCTCCCGATTTGGCCCATGGTCATTGGGCTCCTCCTGGGGCGGCCGCG
>CAWBXM010000009.1:0-11755 GCA_963792545.1 uncultured Gammaproteobacteria bacterium
GCCCTAATGTGGCGGTCTTAATTTCTACCAGGCGCCGGGATAGTGTTGCTTGTAGCATGTCGACGGCGTTGTCCTGATCAGTCGATTCATCAATCAGCTGACGAAATGATATTGCTGGTGAAAATTGTAATAGAGTATTTTTACCGTTAAATAGAATAGTAAAAAATCGACGGGTACGTCCGGCAAATCCCCAGGTGTCAGAGAATAAAACTAACAGCCAGTGTTTTTGTATTATCACCGGACGTCCCCAGAAAACAACGACAGGAATAAACTGAACGTCAAGTTTCGGGTTTTCGACCAGTGCCTGATAGATACCCGCTAGCATAGCCGAGTGTTTGTCTTTGTGTTTTAACCAGGCTTTAAGCGGCCGGGCGTGGGCTACGGTATAGGCGTGGTGCCACCTTTTCAGGGTGTGATGCTTTATGCGTGATAGTGGTCTGGAGAGATGGCGTGTTTTACACTCGTGTTCGACGACAAGTAAGTCTGACAGGGCCCGTGACTCGAAGACATAAACAGTAATGTTGTTACGGTCATTATTCGGTTCGGGAGCCTGAGTGACATCGGTCTTTATCCATAGATAAAGTAGCTTTTTCGCGATGTAATTAATCGGTGTCGGCAGTTTCATATAAATTTCTTATTTCTGTGCTGACGTAAGCTACAGCCATTGAATATCATTTTCAACGTTATTGTATCGTGGCACGGGGTTAAATAACTATTTTTTAGTTTAAGGCGCTTTCAGGAGGCGTCATAATACTTTACAGCATATAAAACGTGGAAGATTTGAAAATATTACTAGTAATAACAAGCTCTTAAGTAAAAATCTCGTGTCTGTCCTGCATTGTTAATGCGTGTATTTGTCGAGTAGTTTGACGGTATTTGCTTAAATTCATGAAAAAGCTAAAGGTCGCCATTGGTTATGTCGAAATTTTTAATATAACTAGTTGATTTTATGAGGGAGTTCGCTTGATGGCATAAATTTTGCTATATCTTTGATTACTACGGGCTATGTATAAAAGTAGACAAACTGAATACTAAATACAACAGGGATAGATGGGGACATTATTATGTATAAATTTAAACAAATATTAACAGGTGCTGCACTAACAATGCTTGCGTTCAATGTTATGGCTGTCGCCTTCGCCTATCACAGGCACAATGGATACGTCTGGAAGTTTTTATGCCATTGATTTGTCTGGCGCGCGAACGGGCAATGCTAATAACGCCGTTGCGATTGATTTTGATTTTTTTGGGATGGATAAATTTCGAGTCAATTCAGCAGACGGTGATTTTGCCGGGTCTGAAACGGTACCTGGTGATGTGAGCTCCCTGGGTTCTATTAAAGATTTTAATTTTGAGTCATTTTCCGCACCAATCGAAGATTTTTTGGTTGTTCAAGGGTTTTCATTTGAGCTAACCAATGTGGCTCGAACGAATGTTTCAAGCACATTCATAGATCTTATAGGTACGGGCATCATCAGCTCAGCGGGTTTTGCTGATACAGCAGCGAGCTTGAGACTTTCTGGCGGTACATCAGGTGGCGGCATCTTTAGCTGGACTGCAAGTTCAGAAACAAAAAGTGAGTCGGTACCAGAGCCAGGCATTTTGGCATTGTTGTCTATCGGTTTAATTGGTTTAGGTGTGAGAAAAAAGTTTAAATAAAGTAAAACAAAATAAATAATTTACGAAGTAAGAGGATGGGTGTATATGAAAAAAATTATGAAAGGTTTATTGGCAGGTCTTGTGATACTGGCGTCGGCGTCGGTTAATTCGGCTCCAGTCAGCATCGATGGTAGTATGAGTATCGGTGGCAATTATGTCTGCAACCGGTCTAGTTGGCACTGATTTGACGACAGTAACAGGTATAATGTTGTCGACTGTGCAGGTCCTGGTACAGCAACAGGTGCATTTGCTACTACCATCATCTTCTCAACAACGGGTAGTCGGTGGCGTTCCTGCCTCTTTAAGTTCGGTCCGTTCCCTGTGACAAATTTCTTTACGCATTGGTGGTTGGCAGTTAGATCTAAATTCATTAACGGTAGCGTTTGACACGACTGCGGATTTTTGCATCTGACAGGAACAGGTTTAGTGTCTGGTATTGATCTTGGCTAATGGTTATGCGCCTACTAGTGCGACATGGTCATTCTCTGCTGATGACACGATTCTCTCTGTTGATAACACATTGGCTTATTCTATGAACGTGACAGCAGTTCCAGTACCTGCGGCTGTCTGGTTATTTGGTTCTGGCCTGATTGGTTTAATCGGTGTGGCACGTAGAAAAGCTTAAATTACATTTCTTTCCATAAAAAAGCCCCGCTTAGCGGGGCTTTTTTATGCGTATGTAAAAGTTATTCTATATGTTGTATCAATGGCTGTCAGTCAGTTCAGGCGTTAAAAACCATTTGATCTGATAATGGCTGTCGATTTTGATTAGACAGACTACCGCGCTGTTTTGAAATTTAATGATGTTGTGTTCATCATTGCCGGTGACCAGAAAGGAAACCAGTTTTTCCAGATGCGGCAGATGCCCGACATACAGTGCGTTATCTTCATTGAGGTCGTTTGCAAGTAAAGTGACATCATCGTTAGGTGACAGGTGATCTGCTACAGATAGTGTTGATACAGCTAAAGCAGCGGCAAAAATTTCAGCCGTTTGCGCTGCACGCAGTTTGCCACTGTGAAATATTCTTGAAACAGGAATGTTTGAAATACATAACCTGTCAGCAATCGATTGTGTTTGTTGAATACCTGCTTCCGATAACGGGCGCTCTGGGTTCGTCGTTTTTATCAACAGCTAAACCGTGCTGTGCAAAATAGATGGTTTTTGAATTATTACTCATCGCCTGATTTTCCCCTGATCGTATAGTCATAAAATTTAAAAACGATTCACCACAGAGGCACAGAGGACACAGAGAAAAACTTTCTATTGTTAACAGCGCCTAGGCGCAGTTAACAAAGTAAAACTCTGTGTCTCTGTGTCCTCTGTGCCTCTGTGGTGAAAAGTTTTTGATCTTGCTTTAGAGTTTGCACTTAAAATCGCTTTTGCCCAATCAATAAATTTTTGTGTGTTTGCCCTGGAAATTATTATGTAATTTGAGAGGGCAGCCAGGTGGCGAGTGCTGGCCAGTAGGCGATCATCGCCAGTGCGGCAAGCTGGATGATAATAAAAGGTATAACCCCCTGATAGATCTGTGAGGTTTTTATTTCTGCCGGGGCCACACCGCGTAGATAAAACAGCGCAAATCCAAACGGTGGCGTCAGGAAAGAGGTCTGTAGATTAATCGCGATTAAAATACCTAACCACACGGGGTCTATTCCCATGGCTAGTAGAATCGGGCCGACGATCGGTACGACAACAAATGTGATCTCGATAAAATCGAGCACAAAACCCAGCAGGAACATCACCAGCATAACGATAAACAGCGCGTGATATTTTCCGCCCTGTAAATTGCCGAGCATGTCCTTGATGAGTTCGTCTCCTTCGAAACCACGAAACACTAAAGAGAACAGCGCTGCACCGATTAAGATCATGAACACCATGCAGCTGACGCGTGTCGTACTGCGCATGACTTCCTGCAAAGTCGACAGCGTTAACATGCCTTTTGAAACAGCCAGAACCATAGCGCCAACAGCACCGATAGCGGCGGCTTCTGTCGGTGTCGCTAGTCCGGCGATGATGGAGCCCAGTACGGTAAAGATTAAAACCAGTGGTGGAATCAGGCTTTTGATCACATCGTGTAGTAAATGGTTATCGTATGAAATGTCGCAGTCATTCGCCGCGGGCATGGCGTTTTTATCGATGAGAGCGACAGCAAGGATATACAGGATATATAAGGTGACCAGTATCAGGCCGGGTATTAAAGCGCCGATAAACAGGTCGCTGACCGAGATAGTTTCTGGTGAAAATATGCCCATATCAAGCTGTGCCTGTTGATAAGCGTTGGACAATACGTCAGCGAGCAAAATCAGCACGATAGATGGCGGAATAATTTGCCCGAGGGTGCCGGAGGCACATATTAAACCGGAAGAAATCTTTGGGTCATAACCGTGTTTTAACATGGTTGGCAGTGATAGCAGGCCCATGGTTACCACGGTTGCACCAACGATGCCGGTACTGGCGGCGAGCAACATGCCGACGATGATAATAGAGATTCCCATGCCGCCACGCAGGTTGCCAAACAGCCGAGACATGGTAGTTAATAATTCGTCGGCAATCTTTGAGCGTTCCAGCATGACACCCATAAAAACAAATAATGGTACCGCCATTAAAATTTGATTGCCGATGATGCCGTATAGCCGATTCGGTAACGCTTCTAAAAAATCTGGATCAAAAGTGCCGGTCATCTCGCCGATAACAGTAAACATTAGCGCTGTACCGGCCAGTGAAAACGCGACCGGATAACCGAATAGTAAAACGATAAAAACAGCAGCAAACAGATAAAGTGATATGTATTCCATTAGTGTTCACTTTGTCTGTTATCAAGGATGGTTTGAATATTGCGCGCCATCTGAGCAAATGTTTGCAGGCTTAATAAAAAAGTCATTACCAGGATGAGGCTTTTTAAAAGGAACACACCAGGCAGGCCACCGGCTTCGCGTGAGCCTTCAAAAACAGACCAGCTATCGATGATATATGACCAGCTGATCCAGCTGATAAATAACATAAACGGTAACAATAAAAACACGGCGCCAAACAGATCGACCCAGGCTTTTGTCCGGGTAGAGAATCGTGTATAAAAAATATCAACGCGTACATGTGCGTTTTGTTGCATGGTATAGGCCATGCCGACAAGAAATATGCTGGCATGTAGATAGGTTGTCGATTCCTGTAATGCGATCGAGCCGTCATCAAAAACATAACGTAAGACAACGACGATAAAAGTTACCAGTACCAGCAACAGGCTTAACCAGGAAACGGTTCGCCCGCTCCAGTCGATGAAAGCTTCGATGGCGGATAATATTTTATTTGACATCGTCAGCCATGGTATTTATCAGGCAGGCATCCAGGTTAGATCCAGAAATTTAAATAAACGTCGCTACGTTTGATTCGGTCAGAAAGGATGGCTTTAAACTCATCGGGATTCTTGGTGTGTACCAGTTCGCCCTCACGAGGGAAATGCTTGTCCTGTAAACGTGATAACCAGAAGCGAAGAGCACCGGCGCGTAACATAGCTGGCCAGTATTGCTGTTCGTTCTCTGCCAGTGTCCGGTAGTTGTTGTAACCTGTAAGTAACGCGGTAACTTTGTCCTGGTTTAAACTGAAGTCGTCATTTACACACCAGTCGTTAGCAGTAACGGCAAGGTCGTATAATAAGACATCATCACAGGAATAATAAAAATCGATAATGCCGCTGAAAGTGTCCGGTTCATCATCGGTAACCCATAATGCATTATCACGAAATAGATCTGCGTGTATTACGCCGCGTGGCATATCTGCATGGCGTTGTTGTTTTTGGAATTCTACTTCGATCTCTAGCATTTGCTGATCATCAGCATCTAACTTCTGCATTAGACGTTGTGCAGTATGATGGCACCATGCAGGCCCGCGTGGGTTGGTTTGTCTGCTGGAATAACTAAGACCGGCACTATGCATTTTGCCCATCGCTTCACCGAGCTGGCGACAGTGGTCAACAGTTGTATCGCTGATGCTGCCGCCGTTTAAACGTTCGACCAGTGCGATAGGTTTGTTTTTAAAGTGACTCAAGTATTGTCCGCTGTTATCGGCAACCGGATTGGCGCTAGGAACTTTGTGATCCGCAAGATGGTGCATCAAATTAAGGTAATACTGCATCTCTTCAAAGGTATGTTGTTCGAAGATGGTTAAAACAAAACGGCCCTTATCTGTATTAACAAAATAATTGGTGTTTTCGATGCCATCACTAATTCCCTCAAAGTCGACCAGATCGCCAACATTATAATTGCTGAGAAAGGATTGCAGTTCGTGTGTTTCGATAATTGTATATACGGACATAAAAAATCAGGGTGCGGAGAGTTTGAGCAGTGTAAGTTGGGCGTGATTTTAGCGTATATCAGCAACTTAAAAAAATTTTAGTCTGCAAATGAGCGTAAAAAAAGTAAATAAAAACGAGATTTGTAGTGTTTTCAGACATTTGTGTTCATTTAGCGTGTAGCAACAGGAATGCAGGTAAGGATAAAGATAACTATTAAAGCCAGTCACTGTTTGCGATAATCAGCCCTCTAAAAAATAACCAAGCTGCCGAGTATTTAGCCCTCATGTCTGACAAAAAACCGCCGCTCATTCTTGTTGATGGCTCATCCTATCTGTTTCGCGCCTTTCACGCCCTGCCACCGCTAACCAACAGTAAGGGGCAGCCGACAGGTGCGATTTATGGCGTGATCAATATGCTTAACAAGCTGGTTGCTGAATATAAGCCGGAACATATCGCGGTCGTGTTTGACGCCAAGGGTAAAACCTTTCGCAATGACATGTATGCAGACTATAAAGCGCACCGCCCACCGATACCTGATGAGTTGCGCAGTCAGATCGAACCGCTATACGAGATCGTCGAGGCATTAGGTTACCCGATGATTATCGTGCCGGGTGTGGAAGCCGATGATGTGATTGGCACTTACGCGAAACAGGCGACTGAACAAAAAGTGGAGACGTTAATCTCTACCGGTGATAAGGATATTGCACAACTGGTAAACCCGCATGTGACACTGATCAACACCATGAATAATCTCATTCTTGACGAAGCCGGGGTGATGGAGAAATTTGATGTGCCACCGAGTGCGATTATTGATTACCTCGCGCTGATGGGTGATACCGCCGATAATATTCCGGGTGTACCGAAGGTCGGGCCCAAAACAGCAGCAAAATGGCTGAAGCAGTATGAAACGCTGGATAACCTGGTGGCGCATGCTGATGAGATTAAAGGCAAGGTGGGTGAAAGCCTGCGTGACAATCTCGACAAACTGCCGTTATCAAAAGAATTGACCACCATCAAATGTGATGTTGAGCTGGAGAACGCCATCCCAGACCTGGTCATGCGTAAACCCGATAAGGAAAAGCTTCGGCAGATGTATACAGAGATGGAATTTAAAACCTGGCTGGCTAACCTGTCAGCTGATACTAATGAAAGCGTAACTAATAAAACTGTAAGCAGTGGAGTGACCGCCAATCAAAATCGTGAGCAATCTGAAGTTAGTCATGAAGCCGCTAACTATGAGATTGTCCTGGACAAAAAATCTTTTCAGCGCTGGCTGAAAAAACTGAATGAAGCATCGCAATTTTCTTTTGATACTGAAACCACCTCGTTAGATTATATGGAAGCTCGAGTGGTGGGTGTGTCATTTGCTATCGAGGTCGGTGAAGCGGCTTATGTGCCATTTGCACACGATTATTTAGACGCCCCAAAGCAACTTGGTGAATTAGATGTGCTCGGTGCTCTAAAGCCGTTACTGGAGGACAGGAATAAAGGCAAAATCGGTCAGAATTTGAAATACGATGCACATGTTTTACTCAATCATGACATATCATTACAGGGTATAACCCAGGACACTATGCTGGAGTCTTATGTGCTGGATTCGACGCAACGTCATAACATGGATGATATGGCATTAAGGTTGTTAGGCCGTCATACGATTCATTTTGAAGATATAGCGGGAAAAGGCGCAAAACAGCTCACTTTTAATCAGATCGATCTTAATGAGGCGGGCCCTTATGCGGCGGAAGATGCAGACATCACCTTGCAGATTCATCAAAAATTACAGGAAGAGCTGGCAAAAGAGCCGGCATTAAAAAGCGTTTATGAAGATATAGAGCTACCGCTGTTATCAGTATTGCTCAATATCGAGCGTAATGGCGTGATGATCGATGTTGCTATGTTAGAGCAGCATAGCAAACAACTGGCGGTGCGTTTAAAAGAGCTTGAGCAGCAGGCCTATGATGAAGCCGGTGAGACGTTTAATCTGGCTTCGCCAAAACAGTTAAGTGTTATCTTATTTGAAAAGCTAGAGATACCGTCAAAGAAAAAAACCAAAACAGGTCAATACTCGACAGCAGAAGAAGTTTTACAGGAGCTGGCGGTAGATTATGCCTTGCCCAAAATTCTGCTCGAGCATCGCAGTGTCAGTAAGTTGAAATCTACCTATACAGATAAGCTGCCGTTACAGGTTGATCAAAAAACCGGGCGTGTACATACCTCGTATAATCAAACGGTTGCGGCAACGGGTCGGCTGTCATCGACCGATCCTAATTTACAGAACATCCCCATCCGAAGTGAAGAAGGGCGACGTATTCGACAGGCGTTTGTAGCGCCCAAAGGTTACAAAATGGTGGCGGCAGATTATTCACAGGTCGAGCTGCGCATCATGGCGCATTTATCGGAAGATAAAACTTTGCTTAAAGCATTTGCTGATGGCATTGATGTACATAAGGCCACCGCCGCCGAAGTATTTGGCGTGCCACTGGATGAAGTCGAGACTGAGCAGCGTCGTGCCGCGAAAGCTATCAACTTCGGTTTGATCTACGGCATGTCGGCATTTGGTCTTGCAAAGCAGTTAAACATTGGTCGTTACGAGGCGCAGGACTACATCGACGTGTATTTCGCTCGTTATCCGGGGGTGAAGACCTATATGGATAAAACTCGTGAACAGGCGCATGACAGAGGTTATGTTGAAACAGTTTTCGGGCGACGGTTGTATCTGCCGGAGATTAATTCGCGTAATGGACAGCGCCGACAATATGCTGAACGCACTGCCATCAATGCGCCCATGCAGGGTACTGCAGCGGATATCATCAAACGTGCCATGATCTCGGTTGAGGCCGCGCTTTCGGCCAGTAAAGCCGATGCTAAAGTCGTGATGCAGGTACACGATGAATTAGTGGTTGAGGTACTGAAAAAAGATGTAGCAGCTCGTCACCGATCTGTTAAGAGCCGAGATGGCGCAAGCGGCATCACTGGCGGTTCCTTTAGTGGTTGATATTGGTGTTGGTGACAACTGGGATGAGGCGCATTAAAAGTCGGCGTTATCCGCAATGACGGGAATTTTTGTTTGAAATGGCCGTTGTCGTTAAATTTAGCCTGTTGAGATTAACGGTTTTTCCCCAGGACGGCATTCATGCTCTAACCGTTGTTCGCGGAATAAATTATTCCGCATATCCTTATGCTTCACCACTTCGTGGCTTACGTGAAAAATTGTTCCAAACAATTTTTTCCGCTCCTACAAATATATAGCCACTTGTAGGAACGCCTTGCTAAAGCGCGATCTCTGTTAGATATTTACTCATATGAGCTCGCATTTAATGCTTTATATAAAGGCTTAAGCCAATCAAAAGTGTTAATTTTATCGACAATTAGTGGTTTGCGGCGATAAGCTGTTGTTCAAGCGAGTATAGGTATGTAACCTATTGATATTATTATAATAATAAGAGCGTTTATGAGATATTAAGTAACCGTTCGTCGGTTTCCATACGACATTTAGCTTCATTTATCCCATTAGTTTTGACATATCCATTGTATAGTCTTTAATCAGTATAAAGAAACGCCTTATTGCGGTATTACGGTTTTTTGTGATGACAGCTTGAAGTGTTTTTATGAATACGTTGTAGCCCAGCGTAGGCCCGCTCTCTCCCTTTTGTGGGCCATCGGAATCGGCATCCCCAATCCGGTTCCATCTTTGTAGCCCGGTCTTTTGACCGGGCTTTTTTTGATTAAAATAAGATCAAAAGGTTTTTCTCGCAGAGGCGCGGAGGCGCAAAGAAAAAACTTTATTATTAGTTGCGCCTGTGGCGCAGTATAAAAACTCTGCGTCTCCGCGCCTTTGCGAGAATTAAAGGTTTATTTTGTAAGCCCAAGCCAGGCATTGAGCTTAACCACCAGTTCATCCAGGCCGGTTTTCTTCAATGCTGAAAACACCTGCACACTGGCCTCTATGTTGGCGTCTTTGAGCTCTTTACGGGTTTTCAGCAAGCTATTTTGCTGGGCGCCACGTTTGATTTTATCGGCTTTGGTCAATAATACGTGGGCGGGTAGCTGAAAATGCTGGCACCATTCCAGCATCTGCCAGTCATAATCATTCATTGGATGACGTATATCCATGATAACAACTAAGCCTTTGAGAGGTTGTTGTTCACTCAGGTACTGTGTCATCAGTTTTTCCCACTCATTTTTCATGGCAACAGGGACTTTAGCAAAACCATAACCCGGCAGATCCACCAGTCGACGTTTTTCATCCAACTCAAAGAAATTGACTAGACGGGTGCGCCCCGGCGTTTTACTGGTGCGGGCCAGACTTTTGTTGTCACATAACACATTGATCGCACTAGATTTTCCTGCATTTGACCGCCCGGAAAAGGCAACTTCCATGCCGTCGTGCGGAAATTGTTTGGCATCGCCTGCACTGATCAGAAAGTGCGCCTGACGATAAAAGCGGTTGTTAATGTCCGGGCTGCTACTTTTATGAGTTGATGGTGTGTTCATGGCTGGGCATTATGCGCCATCACTTCAGAATAGTGAACTGGTGAAAAGTCGGTGCGGGGCCGAAAACTGGCTGCTTCTTATTGTGGCAAAGGATAGAGATTGATGGAGTGCGGTGTTTGGTGTAGAATCTCGCCACTTTTTTAGCCCAATCTGGGTACGTGTGTTTGGAGCGCAAACAATGAAAAAATTGATTCTAGCTGGAGCGACATTGGTGCTTGCCTGTTCAAGTATATTTATGACAGCGGCGATTGCCGGTGACGCAGCAGCAGGTAAAGGTAAGTCAGCCGCTTGTGGCGGATGCCATGGCATGGATGGCAACAGTCCGATAGCCACGTATCCAAAGCTGGCCGGGCAAAACGAAGCTTATATCACTAAGCAGATAAAAGATTATAAAGCCAATACCACACGTCAAAATGCCATTATGATGGGCATGTCTGCTGCTTTGTCTGATGAAGATGCTGCCGACATCGGTGCTTATTTTCAGGCGCAGCGCGTAACGGCTGCGGCACCATTTGATGAAGCCAAAGCCGCTGCTGGCCGTGAGCTTTTTAAAGGTGGTGACCTGCAGAAAGGTATTCCAGCGTGCCAGGCCTGCCACGGCCCTACCGGTGCGGGTGTCGCAGGTGTTGGTTATCCGATGGTTGGTGGTCAATATGTTGAGTACACACTGGCCCAGTTGAACGCATTTAAAGACGGCAGCCGCAGTAACGATGATAAGCGATTGATGCGCGACATCGTCAATCAGTTATCTGAAGAAGAGATGGTGGCTGTTGCTAACTATATCGCTAGCCTTAAGTAATCGTTGTGAGTAATCGCTGCGGTAACTGGCCAGTTTAAGTTTCTTCTATACAGAAGAGATAATTTAATTGGATCGTTGCAAGGATGTATCTGGAAGGATGGCTAAGGCCATCCTTTTTTGTCTGTTACTCCGAAGTTACTGAAGATATATTACTGAATCTCATGCTTGAAATTAAATCTTTAGAATGTGTGCGTGATGATCGTCTGTTATTCAGCGGCTTAAGTTTTTCTGTGGCTGATGCCCAGGTGCTGCAAATTGAAGGTGCAAATGGTAGCGGTAAAACCAGTTTGCTGCGGATTATCTGTGGTTTGCGTCTGGCTGATGCAGGACAGATTTTGTGGCGTGGTGAGAGCATCGCTTCCAGTCGAGAAGATTATTATTCTGACATGGTTTATATCGGGCATTTGCCCTGCATCAAAGCAGATCTAACCGTGGTGGAAAATGTTCGCTCACTGCTTGATACTCGTTCGTTAACGTTGACAGATGCTGAAATCGAACTAGCGTTGGACAAGGT
>CAWBXM010000010.1:0-6485 GCA_963792545.1 uncultured Gammaproteobacteria bacterium
TCCCTCTGAGCTTCCCCCAATAAAACGGACTAATTAATTACCGGCATATTTCTTTTCGTAATCTACTGGTGTCATGTAGTTTAAAAATGCATGCCTGCGTTTTCTATTGTAAAACACTTCAATGTATTCAAAAATACTTTGTCTTGCTTCTGATCTCGTTTTGTAATCTTCATGATAAACCAGTTCATTCTTTAATGTGCCAAAAAAGCTTTCTGCGACAGCATTATCCAGACATTCACCTTTACGGCTCATACTACAACGAAGATTATTTTCATTCAGTTGCCGCTGATAGTCACCTGACGCATACGTGCTACCCTGGTCTGAGTGTACGATAACATCGCTTACTTCACCTCGTCGCCAGATAGCCATGGTTAATGCGTCTTGTACTAACACGCTATTATTTCGAGTGCTCATAGACCAACCAATCACTTGCCTGGAGAACAGTTCTAATATAACAGCCAGATATAAGTAACCTTCTCTAGTGGCTATAAACGTTGTATCTGTTACCCATGCCTTATCATTTTTATCGACTGTAAATTTTCGCTTAAGTAAATCAGGGGCCGGTTGCATCGTGTTTTTCGAGTTTGTTGTAATAACAAACTTACGTGCCATCTTTGATTTGATGTCAGCCACTTTCATTAGACGCGCCACACGGTTAACGCTGCATGCTTCACCGTCTGCAATCAGATCCTCATGTACCTTAGGTGAGCCATAGATTTCTCGTGACCGTCGGTGGGACTGTTTAATCTTTGTCGTCAAGGCTCTGTTCTCTCGACTCCGGTTACTTTCAGGTCGATTCAGCCAGTCATAATAGCCACTACTGGAGACGTCTAATAAATCAATGAGTCGCGTTATTTTGTGCGCCTCGTCATGATCTCGAATAAAGGCGTATTTCACCGCTGTTCCCGAGCAAAATACGCCGCGGCTTTTTTTAAGATTTCAATATCTTCCTTTAACCGCTTGTTCTCCTGCTTCAGGCTGGTCATTTCACTCTGGTCTTCCTTTTTAGGTCGACCTTTTTTCGCTGTGGGCACGGTATCTTTTTTAGTCATCTGTTCTTTCCACTTATAGAGCTGAGTTCGTTTGATACCTAATTCCATGGCTATCTCGCTAGTTCGACGGCCGGACTCCGCCATCATGCGCAGTGCTTCTAGCTTAAACTCTTTTGTATATGTATTATAAGGCTTACGTGTTGTTGTCATTGGAACACTCCTTTGAGAGACTTTTGTCTCTGGTTAAAAGTGTCCGTTAAACTGGGGGAGGTTCACTCCGTCCCCTTTAATTATTGGTAAGGGATAAAATTCGCTTTAAGCAATATAGTGTTCGCACTGAGAGTACGTATTATGAATGGATTAAGAGAGATATTCTTTTCCAGCATAAGCGTCATCCTTACGAGATGGTTGCGTCCGAAATAGAATCCTTTTTAACCTATCTAGCATCAAAAAGGAAGGTGGCAGCATTAACTCAGAATGTTGCACTTAATGCTCTGTTGTTTTATATCGCGAGGTTCTTCAGCTAGAGCTTCCGCGGGGTTGATGATGCAGGGGCTGGGGCACTCAGCGTTTCCACTACAATGATCTACACCCACGTATTAAACATAGGTGGGCGTGGTGTGAAAAGCCCGCTTGATAGTTAGATCATTCCTTCTCCCTTTTCAGGGTCGGGTGTAGGGATATTGTTTTCCTGTTCGTCTGTTCTGGTGCAGTTTCCGATTGCTGTTGACGGCGTTGTTTCATTTTGTCGATGGATTTTTTCATCGAGGCATTAAGTTCGTTCATCAGGTTCAGGAGTGACTCGCCCATTTCTTTAGAGCCTTCCTGCATTGCGTCGTTGAGTATCTCCATGCCCTGGTTCATGGCTTCATCGATGGATTCGATGTTTTCCTGCATCGAGTCTGATAGTTCGTTTTTTAGTTTCTCTAATTCTTCTTTTTTGCTAACAGGTTCAGGTGGAATAGGCGACTGGTTGATATCTATTTTCCACTGCCCGTTTTCGAGAACAAGCACGGTGTCGAAAGTTTCAGTCTGCTGAATATTTTTTTCTGGGTTGATGGTAGTAATGGTTGTGCTGACGATGGTCCTGGTTTCACCAGGATCGAACTGTGTATTGCTTAGAATGCGTGCGCTGTGTTCTTTGAATGCCAGCTGACTGTTTGCAGTGATAAGCTTTTCTGCTTCCTGTGTATTACCTGCTTGCAACAGCTGCCAGTATTTTTGTGCAACAGATTTAGGTTCTTCTACTGGCTGTGTGCATGCGGCCATGCCAGCGGACAGAGCAGATATTAATAATAGGGTGGTTAGTTTGTGCGGTATTATAATCATTAGTCGTGTATGTATTTAATTGATTGTGCTGTTACTTTTTTCATCTTCTAGCGTTTGGCTATCGAAGGCGTCGAGTATCAGCTCAAAGATATCGATCTCGTCAAGTTCGCCTTCCATAAACTCGTAGGTTTCAGGTTCGGCACCCAGTATCTGTTCGAAGCGTGTGATCTCTTCTTCAAGGTTGGGATTGAATGCTAATGCTTTTTTATACATGTTACGTGCCTGTATTAAAAAGGCAGTGCGAAAATCGGGGTCACGATTTATACGGTCACGGGTTTCAATTTTTTTTTCGTCAGATAAAGGCATAATAATTTTTTTTGGTGATTAATATTTATGGTTCAGCATGGAAGCGTTTTAAGGCGCTGCCATTGCTTATTACTTCTCGTATTGTCTGCAGTGAGTCTTCGTTTAGTGGCGCATCTTCATGAGTAAACATGTGGTTAATGCTGGCTAGATGGTTGAATTGCAAGATTATCTATGGTTTTTTCTTTAGTGCGGGATATTTTACCGTATTTTTCTGCTGGAAACCGTTAGCTTGTGTATGGGATTATTTGTGGTGGTAACATAACGTACAAAAAATAAGACTGCAGGACTTAACCCAGTAGAACCTCTTTTGCCTGATTGATCTGCGCCGCCAGATAATCCGAGCCACCACGATCCGGGTGAACTTTCTGCATCATGCGGCGATGTGCCGCGATGATATCTTCACTGCTATAGCCGGGTTTTAATGCCAGAACTGCCATAGCCTCTTCAATAGACATTTTTTGTTTGCCACGTATGGGCGGTGTTTGTGTCTGCTGCTGGTTACCGGGGTTACCGGGGTTACCGTGTTTTTGAAATATGCTGCTGATAACTGGCAGGTATTTGGCATACTGGAGAAGTTTGGGAATCAGTGCTACTGCGCCGGCGATTACGGCTGTGATAATGTTAAGGTGTCCGGTAATGGCGAGGATGCCCAGGATGCTAAGGATGATACCGATCAGGCTCCAGAGCATCAGTTTTTTACGTTCTTCGCCTTTTGTCCGGGTAATTTTATGCCACAGAATCAGCGCGATGGCGGCGATTGCGATAAGGATGATTAGACGTGCCATTTTGTATTATTGCCTGGTGAATGTTGTTATAGTTTGGTGCATTTAGAGATTAGTTTCCACCCCAGTACCCTATCAATACTATCCTGGCAGAGTACTAGTTAGCATACTTCTTTTTTAGGCTAAAGATATGCCGACTGTGATATTGGCGAAGTAGGTTTATTGTGGTGAAATATGCAAGTTTTACGGATGTTATTTTTATACTTTAACAAAGGTTAGTTCTATGAAAAAAGTAGTTGTTGTTTATGCGTTTTTATTTTTAAGTGTTGCTCAGTTTGCGGCGATGAGCTCAGCACAGGCTGAAGGACTGGATGCTAAAAGGATCTATCTCGGCGGTGGTTTGGGTTTTAATAGTTTACCGGGTTATGGTAGTGCTACGGGATTTCAGTTCCTGGCGGGTTATGACTTTGACTTTAAGTTGAACGATGATATTTCGACTGCACTAGAAGTGGGTTATATGGACAGCGGTAATTTTGACCGATACAAGGGTCCTGATAGTGGTAAAGATACCAAAGGCATATGGGCGGCAGCGGTCGAATCTGTTCCACTATCAAGCAAAACAGATATGCTGGTTCGTCTGGGTTATGATTTTGGTGAAGATGACGGATTCTTACTCGGTACCGGGCTGCAGTATAAATTTGATACAAAAGTGGCTTTCCGGATGGAGTATGTCGCGCGTCAGAATGTAAATAGTCTACAGGCGAACGTGTTGTTCAAGTTCTAAACGACAAATTTCCATTGATCGAACTCTATGAGTAACCGCATAGAAGATATCCTGCAGTTCTGGTTCGGTGCTTTTCCGACACCTTACACTGCAGATGTTTCGAAATCAGATATGTGGTTTAAAAATGGCGCTGCCTACGACACTGAAATTTTTATTAATTTTGCTGTCGATTATGAGAAAGCCATTAATGGTGAGCTGGATAACTGGCGGGATTCCTATCGTGGCCGCCTGGCGTTAATTATTTTACTGGATCAATTTTCACGCCATATCCATCGCGGAACAGCGCAGGCTTTTGCGCAGGACAAAAAAGCGCAGGCTTTGTGTATCGATGGCATTGCTGCCGGGGATGACGGAAAGTGCCATTCTATTGAGCGAAGTTTTTTTTATCTGCCGCTGCAACATGCGGAAGATATCGATAAACAAAACTTGAGTGTTAAAGCTTATACCCAGTTGCTGCAGGATGTGCCAGAGGATTATCGTAAACTGTTTCGGGTGACTTTAAGCTTTGCTAAAAGTCATCACTTCGTGATCGAGAAATTCGGGCGTTTTCCTGAGCTTAATGAAATGCTTGGCCGGCAGAGTACGGCAGAAGAGCTGGAGTTTATCGCGAGTGGTAAGTATTCTTTTTTGTAAACTTGTCATTTTCATTTAGTTGAAAACTTTAAAAGCAATTCACCACAGAGGCACAGAGGACACGGAGTTTTACTTTGTTGATCGCGCCTACGGCGCGATCAACAAAAGAAAGTTTTTCTCTGTGTCCTCTGTGCCTCTGTGGTGAAAGTTTTTGATGTTGTTTTAGGGTTTGCTCTTTCGGCCGGTTATTTTTATGTTCCGGTGATATACTGATCGCGCAATTCACGTCTTAAAATCTTGCCGACATTGGTCTTCGGTAGTTCATCAGTAAATATCACGGATTTAGGAATTTTGTAACTGGTTAAGCTTTTGCGGCAGAAATCTCGAATCGCGTCTTCGGTTAAGGTTTTATCGCTTTTGACCACTATCGCCATCACAACTTCACCGCTATGTTCGTCAGGTTTACCGATAACGCCGACTTCGATAACGCCGGGGTGCGACGCAATAACTTCTTCAACTTCATTAGGGAACACGTTAAAGCCAGAAACCAGAATCATGTCTTTTTTACGATCGACGATCTGCACAAAACCTTGTTCGTCGATAAAGCCGATATCACCGCTATGGAACCAGCCGTCATTGCTTAATACGCTGGACGTCTCTTTGGGACGTTTCCAGTAACCCTTCATTACCTGTGGACCACGTATACAGATCTCACCGCGTTCACCAAATGGAACTTCGTTCCAGTCATCATCCTGTATAGTGACTTCGGTAGACGAGATGGGTAAGCCAATCTTGCCGTTGAATTCTTTTAGATCCATAGGATTCATGCATGCGGCGGGTGAGGTTTCGGTTAGTCCATAAGCTTCGATTAAGGTTGTCCCTGTGACCTCTTTCCAGCGTTCGGCAACACTGCGCTGCACTGCCATGCCGCCGCCAAGGGCAAAAGCGAAATTGGAAAAATCAATGGTTTTAAATTCAGGGTGGTTTAACAGGCCGTTGAATAATGTGTTTACGCCGGTGAGAACATTAAAGTTAACGGCTTTGAGTTCTTTGACAAAGCCGTTCATATCGCGTGGGTTGGTGATCAGATAATTACACCAGCCATGATGCATAAAGGTCAGGCAGTTAGCGGTGAGTGAAAAGATATGATAGAGCGGCAGTGCGGTAATGATGATGCCTTTTTTGTCACCCAGGCAGTCATCTATCCATGCCGATGCCTGTAGCATATTGGCAACCATGTTTTTATTGGTTAGTTCTGCGCCCTTTGATACACCCGTTGTGCCGCCGGTGTACTGTAAAAATGCAATGTCGTTATGATTGGTCGGTACGGTTTGAAAACGGTGTTGTGCACCTAAACGCAGAGCCGGCTTAAAATTGACGGCATTTTTTAGATGGAAGGCGGGAACCATTCTTTTAACATATTTGACAACGGTGTTGATGATGAAACCTTTAACAGGTGACAGCATGTCGCCCATTTTAGTGGTGATCACATGTTCGACCGTTGTTTCATCGATGAGAAAACCTTGCTGGCCCAGACGCTGTATAATTCTTCAACGTCCCCTTTACCATTGCGGATGCCACCAGTTTGACCGAGGCCGGCTATGTCGGAGAGGACGTTGAAAACATCATTCTCTCTCTGCTTCAAAATGCCGACTATGATGTGGAAAAGGCCAAACGCGGCATTGTTTACATCGATGAAATTGACAAGATTGCCAGCAAAACAGATAACCCCTCCATCACCCGCGATGTATCCGGGGAAGGTGTCCAGCAGGCATTATT
>CAWBXM010000011.1:0-10988 GCA_963792545.1 uncultured Gammaproteobacteria bacterium
CGTCCCCTTTGATTCACCATGACGTGGCCCTATTAATGGGCCATGTAGATAGTCATGGTAAAAATCAGTTAAAGGTATGTGTGGATATGACCGTTTTAGCTGATGAATAAAATCGACATAACCGAAGGACTTGTGCCCTTTATTTCAACCAAGAAAAGGCTTACCTAAAGTATATCTGACGCCGGATAGCAGACAGCTCTGCATCTTTATCAAATGAAATGGCTCGCAGCGTTCCATTCTGTCCGACACCCAGCTTAACCAGTAATGGCTCAAACTCGGGTGTCGCATAACTCTCACAATATTTTTCAAACAACGGAACAAACAGCTCGCTGTCACTCAGTTCATCAAGCTTGCTGACGATCTGTTCAGCAGACATCGAGCGCGATTCACAGCAATTTCGCAGCTCTTTCAATACTCCATCGAGTGTTTTTCCGTACTTCCTCAGTTCGATATCGGCGGTCAGCCAGTACAGCACACCGCTCCAGTGCACGCGCATATATTGCCGGGTTTCACGGAGATTGTCGCTGACCTGGGCCAGGGTAACATGTCGCCAACGCTGTTCTTCGCTGCCGCGTTTAAAACCTGCGACCAGCCTGCTCCACATCTCGGTCTCGTCGAACTGACCGCTGCGCGCCTGGATGATATTCTGGTAGTAGGTCGCCAGGCCTTCGGACAACCAGATGTTGCCGTGGCCCCGGTATGGCAGCAGCAGGTGGCTGAGTTCGTGAAAGGCGGTCCAGTCATCGATGAGTGATTCATATCCAAGGTCGGGATTAATGACTAATACAACATTTGTCGGCAAGCCGCGCTCTACATGCCCCCAGGGTACCGGGCTATGGCGGCTGGCACTTCGCTCGATACTGATGCGATAGTCGTCTTTGGGTAATTCGCCGTAGACGGTCAATAATGCATCTGTTACCTGTTTAAGCCACTGCTGCGCCATCTTGCGTTCCGCTTCAGTAAAAGAGGCGTGGTAATGGATGGAGATAACCTGGTCTTCATGCACTATCTCGCTATACTGCTGCGATGCCAGCAGTGCCATTGGCTGCAGCAGTAAAAGGCTGAGCATTAAGCGATACAGCGGGTTGACCGATGGCTTGTTCATGACTGTTTATGACAGGCAGGTAACGGTATTGTTCACCATTAAGACTAAAGAAACTAAACGGGACAGATCCATTTAAAAACCAAGATGACCTGTCTCCTGTTATTTTAATTAAAGGGGCTGCCCTCTTTAACTTACCGTAGAAAGGAGTGGTTAAAATTTACCTACATGGATGCAAGTGGTACGATTCCAAGGATGGAATCGGTAGAGTCGAGTCGGGAACAGAGACCGAGAGCAATGCATATGTACAGGAAGTACGGTATTAGGGTAACGCAGGACGCAGTTACCGAGGAGCATTTGCCGATAAATCCCTTCGTCCCCTTTAATTTACCCGCTTTAAGCGTGACAGAATTGTGATAACTCCGTGACATACATGTGATTTAACCTCGTGATACTACGCCTGTAGATATTCCTGTTTACAACTTTATTACGAGGATTGAAAATGAAAAAACTAATGATAGGCATGCTGGTTGCAGGCTGCCTGAGTTCACCCCTGGCAATGGCAGGCAAACAAATTAGTGTTGAAATAACGAATTTGAGCAATGCAATTTATTTCACGCCGTTACTGGTATCCGCACATAATCGAAACACGCATGTTTTCCAGGTTGGTACAACCGCATCTTCCCATCTGCAGGCCATGGCTGAAGGCGGCGATATTTCCGGCCTGGTAACTGATCTTGATTCGATAGGCGCTAACACTGTCGCAAACCCGGCAGAAGGTTTACTGGCACCGGGTGTCACAACCACTGCAAAATTGGATATAAACAGGAGGAATCGTTTTCTTTCAATTGCCGCCATGCTGCTGCCAACAAACGATGGTTTTGTAGGGCTAGATGCATTACCGATACCCGAATATGGCCGTAGCCATGTTTATTACCTCAACGGTTATGATGCAGGCACAGAAGCAAATGATGAAGTCATCAACGGCGGCGGCGCTCCTGGCACACCGGGCATCCCTGCGGATCCGGGTGGTAATTCAGGTACAGGTGCAACGGGTGTTACCGGCGCTGACCATAATGGAAATGTGCATATACATCGCGGTATTGTTGGCGGTGCAGACAGTGACCTTGATAAAGCTGTCCACCGCTGGATAAATCCGGTTGCTAAAGTTGTAATCACAACCCATAAATACAGAGACCACGACTAAACGTCCGTCTCTTAATTAACATGGAGAGCCTTCCAGTCAGACAACCAGATCTGGAAGCTCTCCTGTTTCATATATCCTGTTTTTATCTACTTATATTTTGTGAACCTGTAAACAACAAACAGGTCTATGAACTTCTGTAACGCAAATTAAACAACATAACGATGAATCGTTTACTCATAGTTGAAGACAATACTGATATCGCAGATCTGATTCAGCTACATGCAAAAGATATTGACTGTGACTCAGACATTGCCGCCACTGGTAAACAGGCACTGGAAATGTTTAACCGGGAAAAGTATGAGCTGGTCATTCTTGATTTAATGCTGCCGGAAATCGGTGGCCTTGAAGTCTGTCGTCAGTTAAGAAATTCATCGTCCTATGTGCCGATATTAATGCTGACCTCAAAATCTTCAGAACTCGATCGGGTACTTGGCCTTGAAGTCGGTGCAGATGATTACATTACCAAACCGTTCAGCCTGCCTGAGTTAATGGCGCGGATAAAAGCACAGTTTCGGCGAGCCGAAGCATTACAGACAGAAGATAAAGCAAAGACGACAAATATCAGTATCGGCGGCCTTGCTATTGATATCGCCAAACGCCAGGTGGCGATTGACGGGAGAACGATTGAGCTCACCGCTAAAGAATTTGATTTACTGCTGCATTTTGCAGGCCGCCCCGGTCTTGTTTTCAGCCGTATGCAATTGCTGGAACAGGTATGGGGTTATCAATACGAAGGATACGAGCATACGGTGAATTCACACATCAACCGGTTGCGTGCAAAAATCGAGAAGGATCCGGCTCGGCCGGTTTACATACTTACTGTATGGGGCGTAGGTTACCGGTTTTGCGAAGCATAATGCCTAAAACCCTGTTCACAAAACTTGCGCTGTCGCTCACCGTTTTATTACTGGGCATTGGCTTACTCTATAGCGTTTTAAGCACCTATCTAACACGTCATTACCAGCAGGAATTTTTACAGAACCTGAACCGTGACCTCGCCAGCAACCTGGTCACAGAAAGAGAGTTGGTTGATCATGGTGTAATTAACCAGGACGCACTGAAAGAAACCTTTACCCATTACATGATGGTAAACCCGAGTATCGAAATTTATCTGCTCGATCCTGATGGCAATATTCTTTCATTTTCGGCAGAGCCGGGAAAAGTCAAACGTAAAAAAATCGATATGACACCTGTTATGGATTTCACCGAAGGCAAGGCATTTCCCCTGCTCGGTGACGACCCGCGCAGTTTCGAGCGAAACAAAATTTTTTCAGTTGCCCCCATCAGTACCAGTGATGGCTCAATGCGTTATCTATACGTGGTATTGCGAGGTGAAGAATATGAACGTGTAGAACGTTTATTCGAAGAAAGCTTTTTATTACAGTTGTCGGGCGCAGCGGTATTTGTCAGCCTGCTTATCGGTTTTATTGTCGGCTTACTGTTGTTTATGGTGCTTACGCGTCGCTTGCAGAACTTAACAAAACTAATGCGCAGTTTTAGCGAAAGCCATTTTACACAACATGATTTATACCCTTGTGATGACCAATGTCTTAGCAATAGCAATAGCGACAACAATGCAAGCGGTGACGAGATAGACATCCTGGGTTATCACTATAACAGTATGGCGGAACGTATCTGTGAACAGTTAGACGATTTAAAAAAACAGGACAAATTACGCCGCGAACTGGTCGCCAATGTTTCACACGATTTACGCACACCGTTGGCAGCCCTGCAGGGGTACATAGAAACACTGAAATTAAAATCCATGGAATTCGATGCTGCGACAAGAACAGAGTACCTGGATATTGCGTTAAAACACAGCCGCCGCTTAACCAGGCTGGTAGAAGAATTGTTCGAACTGGCCAAACTTGATGCAAAAGAGACACAACTGCACTGCGAACAGTTTGCACCCGCCGAACTGGTTCAGGATGTTATTCAAAAATTCAAATTAAGCGCCGATAAAAAGAACATTAAACTGGTGATGAAAACACAGGAATCTCTGCCATTTGTTAATGCTGATATCGGACTAGTAGAACGCGTCCTGGAAAACCTGATCGGCAATGCATTACGCCACACACCCGCAGCAGGTGAAATTTGCGTAAAACTAAAAGCTAAAGATACCGAGGTTGAAATTGAAGTACAGGACAGCGGCAGCGGTATTCCTGATTCTGAATTAAAGAACATATTCGATCGATTCTACCGTGTCGACAACATGGAAAGAAGCAGTCACCATGCCGGCCTGGGCCTGTCAATTGCGCAACACATTATAACAATGCATAACAGTAAAATTCATGTAATAAGTGAACCCGGTAAAGGTTCCCGGTTTATTTTTGGTTTACCGGTATGGGTATCGTAGCGGTTATTGTAAAAGGAATGAAAGGAGAACACGGGGTCAGGCTGGAGTACTCCCGAGTAAAAACTATGAAAATATTTTACTCTGACCAAAAATATTTAAAAACCGTGGTCTGTCCCCAATTATTCGCTAATTCACATTGACCGTTCGAGTCACCTGTATAGCAGCATTACCCGCCTTATCGCTCACGTTATAAGTGATAATGTAAACACCCACGGTATTTACATCGACCACATCACCCGCAACCACGATACTACTGGTAATGTCGCCATCGTTATCATCCACTGCGATGGCACCAGCATCAACATAAGGGGTACCTAATCCGATGTTGGTTGTTTGTGCACCTAATACAGCAACTATCGGCGGAGTGATATCGATGGTGTAATTAAGAGTAAGTGGTGCTAGTGAGTTACCTACAAGATCAGCAATTTCCAACGTTAGATCGATAGCTCCCTCTGGCCATGAAGTGACTGGAGAAAGGGTTAATGTACTATTGGGACCAGCCGTATCAGTCCATACGCCAAAATTGGATTTATCCCACAGAGACCCAGACGCCACCAGCGTCGAGATATCCACGGACTCGCCAAAATCAATTACGATGTCTACACCACCGGTAATAAAGCTATCAGGGGCTGGTGTCACACTGTTGATTAGCAGAGCATCATCCACTGTATAGTTAAGTGTCAATGTGCCTGGTGGTGCTAGTGGTTTAGTGTTTTCCGCCTTAACATCGATGATCAGTGTACGCGCACCTGCAGTCCATGCACCGCTAGGGTTGATGGCCAGAGTGTCGTTCGTATTAGTGGTGGTTTCCCATTTACCGCCATCACTCTCAGCTACCATCATCACCAGTCAAAATCAGTGTGGCTGGGTCCATAGCGGTATTGAAAAAAATAACGACTGGTTGAATATTATTTATTAATGCTGTATCCGCTGGAAAAATCGTCTTCGCTACTGGTATGATATCGATAGTATAAGTAAGTGTAAGGGTAGGCAGTGGCTCACCACTCGTTGCTTCCACATCAACAATCAGTGTACGGATACCCGTTGTCCACTCCCCGCCACTAGCAATACTCGGACTAATCGTCAGAGTGTCATTTGTCACTTTAGCTCTGGACCAGACACCGTTATCACTCTCGTTCGCCATATCACCAGACAAAGCAAGTGAACCTGTAACCATAGATGTACTGAACGTTATATCGATTGAGTCAGTAGTATTAATCGTAGAAGTATCAGCAGTTGTAGCTGTAACAGTCGGCTGTGTCGGTGAAGGCGCCCCACACGAACTAACTACCCCCAGCATTATTACAACCAGAAAACCTAAATACAAAACCTTAATACACTTCATAACAATCTCTCAATTAATAATAGTATATTCGAGTGAAATACAATTTGCATACTAATCCCGAATCCAAAAAACAGGGATCAGAGTCCCCTTTAATTTACTTTTGTAGTTGCTTATCATTTGTCACCGACCCTTTCAATTCTTAAAGCGTAGTTTTTGTCCATAAAAAACGGTGTTTAAGCCAATTTACAGGCTATATACTAAATATTTTTTCCTTCTAATCAAGTGGGTACACAGGTCCGACCCTGTATTGACCTGTATTGCTCTTCTGAGCAATCCCTCCGTACCTTTTAATTCCTTTAATTCGGATGCTTTACTTCTTCCCATCGATCCCGGTTTTCTGCATGTCCATAATTTAAATCATATGGATTTTTTCCACTACTACGTAGTACAGCATTAATTTTTATGGCTTCTCCGGTTAGTTGATGAATAGCATTCACCGCTACAATAGTAGCAACAACCAACCAGCCATGAAAGCAAACATCATCTATCTTTGGTGGCATGCGACCAATTGGTCCGTCTTTCCAATTAATGCTTTCAACCATAATTTCACCTGAGTTGTTGACCCATCGAAATTGACCGGATGCGTCATAATACCAGCCTAGCGTTTCACCTATAATTGGATTTAGAGCTAACCATTCATTGATGCCTAAATCAGTGCTGTGTGGAGCACCGTGAGTAACGAGAGATGGTTCCTTTATATGTCCTATCTTGGGATAATCGCTAGCAGTCCAATACGATTTATATGGAAAAATAAATGGGGTCAGAGAGCACACACTCTAACATTAGAAACAATTGCTCTCTGACCCCGATTTTCGGTTTTTCACAACTGATTAGGAGGTATAGTCTCTAGACTGAAGCGCAACCATCCCAATGATGCCTAAAATAAAACCACCATAACCACCTATGATATATGCCAATCCACTGGGGTAACTAGATGAGAAATGTGTAAGCATTGGCATGAAGGCAGAACCAACTCCCACCAATACACACAGTCGCGTTATTAACCGTTTGAGTCCGTCCTTGTCTTTTACTTTTGATGCTGTCCGTTCATTGTAGCCTGCAATTAGTTCCAGTTTACCTTTAACACCGATCAAATAGGCAAAAATAAACAACAAAACGGCTATGCCTTCCATTACCAATATTTCAATCAGTTTTGATGCCATATTGAATGTTTCCTCTCGATATTCTTCTTTTGGCTAACTATACAATTAGGTGTCCTAACTGACATGTTTTATTTACGTCATCATGATACTCGCATCAGTTATTTGCACAACAAAAACAATAACGTAAGTCAATCCTTACTAACATATTAGAAAAGCTAACGCATCAATTAAAGGGGATGGAGGGATTAAATAATGACCAATTCAAAAAAGTGGTTAAAAATAATCCCTCCATCCCCTTTAATGGTTTTTATCGCGTTCAGCAACACCTTATCTTTGTCCGACAATGCTACCTACTGGAACGTCGCGCCGGAACACCATTACCATCCGGATTCATACCCTTGAGAAACTTGAACAGGTCACTGTCGGTGGACAGAACCAGCGTGGTGTTATCGGCGATGATTGAGTCGTAGGCCTGCATGGTGCGCGTGAACTCGTAGAACGCCACCGCTTCAGGGCTCTGGTTGTATGCCTTGGCGTAGATCTCGGTGGCTTTCGCGTCCGCGACGCCGCGGATTTCCTCGACCTGCCGGTAGGCTTCGGACTGTATCTTGTTCAGGTCACGCACGCGGTTACCGCGGATGCGTGCAGCCTCGCCGTTACCTTCCGAGAGAAAACGTTCTGCGATCTGACGGCGTTCGCTGATCATGCGATCGTAGATCTTCGGGCGCACGCTTTCGTTGTAGTTGATGCGCTTGAAGCGAATATCGAGCAGCTCGATACCGAACACGCGAACCTTCTCGGCCGCTGCGGCAAAGATCTCCTGCTCGACCATTTTGCGTCCTTTCTTGATCGGCACCAGCGAGCCCATATCCAGCTTGCGTTCCGCATCGGTCAGGAAGGTGTCGCGTAGCGGTACGCGGTCTTTTGTGGTGCGGATGATTTCGATCAGCTCATGTTTGGCGATGGCGTTACGGGTTTCACTACCCAGGATATCGTCCAGCCGGGACTGTGCACTGCGCTCATCGCGCAGCCGCAGAAAGTACTGTAGCGGATCGGTGATGCGCCAGCGTGCGAACAGGTCGACCGAGATATAGAGCTTGTCCTTGGTTGGCATATCCGATGGATTGCCGTCCCATTCCAGAACCCGCTTGTCGATCGGATTGACTTCCTGCACAAAGGGCACCTTGAACTTCAGGCCGGCGGTTGTTACCGGGTCGCCAACAGGCTTGCCGAACTGGGTGATAATCATCTGCTCGACTTCGTTTACCGTGTAGATCGAACTCATCACAACATAGCTGCCGATGACCGCGATTACCGCGATGGCTATTTGACTGATCTTCATGGTTTCACCTCTTTATGTTGAGCCTGTTTCTGTTGATCGAGCCGCTGTGAATCGAGATTGAGCAACGGCAGAATGCTGCGCGCCTGTTCATCGATGATGATCTTCGAGTGGATACTCGGCAGCACGTCCTGCAGGGTTTCGATATAGATGCGGCGGCGGGTAACTTCCGGGGCCTTGCGGTATTCCGCCAGTAAGGCACTGAAGCGGGCGACATCGCCTTCCGCTTCGTTGATGCGCTTGAGCCGGTAACCATCGGCCTCGCGGATGCGCTGATCCTTTTCACCTTCGGCCAGCGGGATCACCTTGTTGTAATCACGCCGGGCTTCGTTGATCAGTTTCTCTTTTTCCTGCTGCGCCTGGTTGACCTCGTTGAACGACGCCTGCACCGGTGCGGGTGGGTTGATGTTCTTCAACTGCACCTGGTCGATGCTGATACCCATCTCGTATTTGGTCGATAGCTCCTGCATCTTGGCCAGCGCTTCGATTTCGATTTCCTGCCGGCCAATGGTGATGACCTCATCCACGGTGCGATCACCGACGACTTCCCGCATCACAGATTCGGAAACATAACGCAGGGTTTCGCCCGGTTCACGAACTTCGAACAGGTATTTGACCGGATCCGAGATACGGTATTGCACCACCCATTCAACCAGCGCGGCATTCAGATCGCCGGTCACCATTTCTGTTTCCCGCTTGCCATCACGGGTCGTCTGGTACGGATCACTGGCACCCGGTGTGGTGAAGCCGAATTCCTGCTTCAACTGCCGTTTGACCGGAACGATAATCGCCGAATCAATGCCCAGCGGCAACTTGAAATGCAGTCCGGGCGGAACTTCCTTGAGGTATTTACCGAAACGCTGCACCACGGCAACCGAATCGCTGGGTACCGTGTAATAGGCCGTCCAGGCACCGAGCGCAATCACAGCGATAATGACAAAGGCGATTATCCCGCGCGGGCCACCACCCGGCAGCATCTGTCTGAACCAGTCCCGTGCCTGCCGCAGCAGCGCATCAAGATCGGGCGGCCCCTGGTTAGACCCGCCGCCTGAACCGCCGCCCCATGGACTCTGGTTACCTTTGTTTATTGCCATAATGTTTTCCTGTGTTGTGTTCGTTTGTTGGTCGACTGCTGACTTACTCAAGGAGCCTATGATTAAGTCCGGGTCGTACAGATTGTTGGTGGCTCCTCAACTCGATTGCCCCAGCTGCGTGTTTTGTCCGGCGTCACGGTCATTGGGAAAGATGAATAGCGGGATATAAGCCCTGGATTCGCCACCGGGCCTGGCTGTATGCTTGCTGCTGATTAACTCGATACACTCGATAGTTAGTGCCAAATGAACCATGGCACTTTACGGGGCCTTACCTTTCACCTATATTTATGCAGTTTTACTGTACGACTCACTTTAACATAACTAACACCGAACCATTTACCTACTTCAGAAAAAATGGGGGAAGTTCTCTCTGACTCCAATTATCCCTACGATTCCGTCTTACTAAATCCTTGTCTTTTCCTGGCCAGATAAATAGTATGACGACTACCTTTACCTTTATGTGCTCTGACGGTTTTAGCCTCAACCTTAAAACGAGCTTTTTTCAGTTGCTGGGTGAATTTTGGATCATGCCAGGCTGACCATATAGCTAACACGCCACTTTGAGTAAGATATTTCAGATGGTGAAATCGAAAGAGGCATGGCGAACAGCCCGATCCTCTGAATATCCATCACCTATCTTGATTTGGTTTTAGTGAAGTGCCCTCAGTATAAACTCACTGGAGACTGACGAGCAGTCCTCTACTCTGTATTATAAGTGACACCGGGGTACCAATTATTTCATGGGGCAAATATTTTTCCAGAGGTGACAGCCAACCTGCCAAAGGGCAGCGCTGATCATCTTGATCCTGATGGGAGACTGGAGCACTTCTTTTTTTGAAGTAACACGCACCAATAAAATTTGGGCGCAGGACACGAAAACTAAAGGTAAAAAATTCAGGGGGGACACTTCGATGTTTATCGCCCTGTTGACAAAAAACGACTTATGGGTGATCCCATTGATTCATATCAACTGTTTTTAGAATCAATGTTTCAGTTATTTTACGCAGACTTTGTTTCTGCCCGAGTTTTTTGCTTCGTAGAGGGCTTCATCTGCAGTATTGACCAGATGGTTAAGATTGTCGTTTGCTGTCAGCTGGGTGACACCTGCACTGAGTGTGCAATTAAACTGAACTTCGTTATCCTGCTGCACGATCTGAGAGAAGTCCTGACGGATGTTATCGATAACTTTTGTTGCAGTCGTGATATCGGTTTCGGGCAATACGATGGCGAATTCTTCACCTCCGTAGCGCCCTATGAGGTCCGATTTGCGTAAACGTTTCTTTAACATGCGGGCAACACTTTTGATGACACGATCACCTGCCGGGTGCCCGTAGGTGTCATTCACCTGCTTGAACTTATCGATATCTAGCATGGCAAAACAGAGCGGCTCACGTTGACGTTGTGCACGTGCGATTTCCGATTCCAGATGAGTCTTGATGCTGACATGATTGAGCAGACCGGTGAGACCATCATGTTGCATGTGGCTGCGTAGCTGGCGAAAA
>CAWBXM010000012.1:0-25602 GCA_963792545.1 uncultured Gammaproteobacteria bacterium
CGTTATCACTCACACAGAAGCCGCCAGCCCCGCCGAGACTCTTGCTGAATGTACCGACAACGAAGTCTACATCGTCAAGCAAGCCTAATTCTTCAGCCAGACCACTACCGTGCTCGCCCAGTACACCCAACGAGTGTGCCTCGTCCACCAGCAGATAGCCGCCATACTCACGCTTCACGTCTACTATTTCCTTAAGCAGAGCACGGTCGCCAAGCATACTATAGAGACCTTCTACTATAATTAAGGTATTAGCTGCACGCTCACCCAGGCGACCCAGACGTTTTGCCAGATCTTCCGGGTTATTATGGCGAAAGCGTATAGCCTTAGTTCCACCCAGGCGGCAGCCGTCATAGATACTCGCATGGCAATCCGCATCGAGCAGCACCATGTCATCGGGTCCAGCAAGCGTCGACAACATACCGAGGTTAGCCAGGTAACCAGTAGAAAATACGATGCCATCGCGTTTGCCGTAAAAACTTGCCAGCTCCTGCTCAAGCTTACGATGCCCCGAGTAACTGCCGTTGGCCATGCGCGAGCCTGTTGTACCTGTGCCTTCGTGCTCCAACGCCAGGCGTGCGGCGGCGATGCAATCAGGATCAAAAGTCAGACCGAGATAATTGTTGGTACCGGCCAGAACTGTATGCTTGCCATGAATAATCCCCTCAGTCGGTGAAATAATGCGATCTATCTGAACGTCAAACGGGTCTATGCCCAGCTCATTGAGTTCGCGCCGACCAGCCGCCAGGGTCTGAAATTTGTCAAAAATGCTCATTCTTCACCACGAGTAAGTATTTCAATCTGCATCGCAAGATCCTTCACTGTCTTCACGTCCGGCAAAACACTCACCGGAACGGAGATATCGAAATGATCTTCGACGTCCAGCATTAATTCCATAACCTGTAGTGAGTCCAGATTCAAGTGGCCAGCCAGCTCGGTGTTCTCATCAATTTCGAAACGCCCTTTTGTGAGTGTCGCCAGCCCATCGTAGAGGTCAGAGAGGATACGTTGATATTCTGTCATTAAAGTTCCTGTAATTCTGCGAGATTCTTACCGAATATACTGGCAAGTCCCCGCTCAAGGTCGAAGGCCGGCTGCCAGCCTGTAACCTGCGTAATTTCGTGATTATCGCACAACCAGTCAGGATGTGTAATTTCTCGAATCTTACCCGGAGTCAGCATCGGTGCATACCCTAACATCTGGGCAGCCGCGAGATTCGTAAACGCCGCGATTTTCAACAAGGTCACTGGAATTGGCACGCGGCGGACAGTGCCGCCTTCACGCAACACTCGTCCACCGATATCCAGTACTGTGTCCCAGTCATAGCCATTCACACGCCCATCATCCAGCTCCAGTATCTGACCATAACCAGCGTCTGCCGCCAGCCAGTGCACCACAGCAGCCGCCAGGTCATCGACATAAATCATAGAAAACCGCCCCTTTGCACCTGCGGGCAGTGGCGCAAAACCTTTAGCCATGCTCTGGAACAGCGGTAGTAATTCACGATCCCCTGGGCCAAACACAGCAGGCGGCCGCAACACAGTCCAGCGCAAATTATCCGAGACTGTCTTAACGGCACATTCGCCGCGCCATTTACTGGCAGCATAGTGAGACAGTTTCGGCTCGCGAGCAGCTAGTGACGATATCAGCAAAAATCGCGGCATATGAGGCTGACGTGCTGCGGCTAGAGCTACACGCAGTGCACCAGCCTCATTTACTTTGTCAAAATCTACACGACTGGCACCGCGCACAGCACCAGCGCAATGAATCACGGCGTCAGTCCCTGTCACCAGGGCATTTAGCGCCTCATCATCTTCGAGACTTCCGGCAAACCACTCTACCCCGGGCAGTCTCGGTGGAACCCGTCCTTTCCTGGGGCGGTACAGGGCGCGCACTTGCCATCCAGCAGCCGTCAGGTGTGAAACAAGTCTCATGCCGATGAATCCAGTCGCCCCTGTCAGCGCGAGCTTAGAACCTGTGCTCAATAGCGGACTGCCAAGGTCGGCCAGAGAACTTGCCGTCTCGGTTGCATTTTCCATCCGTTATTGACTAACCTTTTTGCTGGCAATGGTGCCAGTTCGACTTCCGGCGAAGCTTCAACATCGACGCAGGTATTCTTATTTTCGCGTCTTCTTCCCCATCAGCAACACTACCCAGCACACCAACCAAAACCGTAAAGTCAGCAGCATGCATAGCTAGCGAATTTTTCATCTGGGCGGGCAATAGAATAAGCTCAATACCTGACATTCGATTCAATTTGGAATTTCATAAAAACTGGCGTGATTATAACCGATTATTCCACAACCCTACAAGACAGTATTCTTTACCTCTGTCGCATTTTCATCAGCACATCCTCATCATTCAGCAACAACCATCCTGTTCCTTACAAAACCTTGAGCGAGCATGAAATTGCTGTGGCATTTCCTGCATGCAATGCATCCATAGACATCATTGAAAATTACTCCTCAGCTATGACTTCATGCTTGACTCGACCAGATCACCCATGGACACCATTACCGGTCAGCAGTGTTGATTATTGCCTCATATCCGATCACTTTTCGTCTTTTTGAACCATGTATTTTCGGGTAGTTTGAGTATATAATGCCGACATCCGCGACCATTGAAAACAGTCGCCTATCAGCCTTCCAAAACCGACCTCTCTGGGGTACAAATGGAAAAGTACTGCGTTTAGATCAACACCTGGAGAGACCTCCAGTATTACTTAGGCACCGCTCAACCATGTCATTTAAGCGTTTCTTACCGTTATGAACCTCACCCCCAAAGAAGTCATACCACTGCGCATAGTTCCGGTCGCCGGAAAGGCCGACCTGAACCAGTTTATCCGTATCCCAGACATCATTTTCAAGGATGACCCTGCCTGGGTATCACCACTGCAGATCGAACGGCGCATGCACCTTTCAGCTAAGGACAATCCATATTTTCAGCACGCTCGATGGCAGGCGTGGATTGCCTGGCGCGGAGATCAACCGGTAGGCCGTATCAGCGCCCAGATCGACGAACTACATCTGGAACGCTATAACGATGCGACCGGTTTTTTTGGAATGCTGGATGCCGAAGACCGTGAGGACACATTCGCGGCATTAATCGGAACCGCTGAACAATGGTTGCGTGATCGTGGCATCACGCGTGTACGCGGCCCCTTCAACCTCTCGATCAACGAGGAGATGGGATTACTGATCGACGGTTTTGAGTTCCCGCCAGTATTTATGATGGGCCATGCACTGCCATATTACAGCGGACACATCGAACAATGCGGATACCGCAAGGCGGTCGATACATTTGCCTACATGATCGCTCCGGATTTCGAAGCCCCTCCGGTCATGCAAAGGATATTAGATAAGTCTGCGCATCGCGTACATGTACGACCGATCAATCTAAAACGTTTTGATGAAGAGATCGCCCTGATGCGCGACATATTTAACGATGCCTGGGAGGAAAACTGGGGCTTCGTACCCTTCACCGCCGCCGAGTTTCATGAGCTCGGCAAAAATCTTCGTTTCCTGGTTGATCCGGATTTCATACAGATTGCCGAAGTCGACGGTGAAGCTGTCGCCTTCATGGTCGTCCTTCCCAATATCAATGAGGCCATCCGCGACCTTGGCGGTAAACTTTTCCCGACCGGCTGGTTAAAGCTTCTGTGGCGCCTCAAAGTGCGTCACCCTGAATCAGCCCGCGTGCCATTGATGGGTGTCAGACGTAAATTTCAGAACACCCGTTTCGGGGCCGGACTAGCCTTCCAGGTTATCGATGCAGCACGAAAAACTGTACACCAGCGCGGCGCAAAACATATCGAGATGTCCTGGATACTGGAAGATAATACCGGCATGCGCAACATTATCGAATCGATCGGCGGCCACGCCTACAAGCGTTACCGCGTCTACGAACGGCAACTCGAGAAGCAAACTTAGTTAACGCCATCTTGCCTGCTTGCAGATCATCAGCTAACACCTGAATTAATAAAGTCGCGCTTAGATATCGCTGTTAAATATCATCATCCCAGTGCGCGATTGAATTTGCGTAATAATTTAAAATATCAGCTTCGTCACTGTGCATCCGATACAGATTATTTTTTTCATCAACCAGACCTCGCCCTCTAAGGATATCTAGCGCCAACCCTAAAACACTCTCAAGCGCACTATGAGAGATATCGATCGGCGCACCCACTGTTTCCAGGTAAGCGATTCTCGCAGCGCATTGTGACTTTAGTTCAAGCTCACTTTTCCATAAAGACTTATTCTTCACCACTATCTCGCTCATCAAAGCAACGGGCACTACCGGCACAACTCGCGATATATTATGCATGATCAACTTCGCTAATGATTCAACACGTAAAAATCGATCTTCTGCCTGTAACGCACTAAAGTCCACGTGATTTGTTTCACAATAATTTTTTGCGGACACCGGCTCACCAAAATTCACACTGGCATAACCGAACCTGCGCCAACGGTTTTTTCTGGATAACATCGCGTTTTTAAAAATAAAACCTGCCGTGGTTTTTATAACGAACCAGATCGATCGCCTGACTGCGGTTTTATCAAGGCGGCGGATCAAACTTCTATCCTCGACAACTCGATCATAATTTATACCGACAGGAACGAACACGATGTCCTTATCACTGTAGGGATGATAATCACGCAGCATATAATCAAGAAACCCCAGTCGCGGATCACGCAAGGCACCATCTTTGCTTAGCCCTCCCTCGAGAAAAACTGCCTGACAAACCCCGGCGCGTGTCGATGCATTAATATACCGTTCGAGAACTTTTCGATACAGCGCATTACCGGAGTTGCGCCGAACAAAAAAAGCGCCCATCGCTTTGATCAGGGTCTGTAGTGGCCAGATGCGCGCCCACTCGCCAACAGCATATGAGAGTGTAGTTTTTTCTGCCGCTAAAAATGAGACCAGTACATAATCCATATTGCTACGATGGTTCATAACAAAGACCACACTGGAGTTTGAATCTATCTCACTGATTTTATTTTTATCATAAAACCCTACACGTACACGATACACCAGCCGGGCAATTTTTTTTGCCAGCCAATAAGCTACCCTGAAATATATGTAAGCATTAAATGCGGGCACTATTTCTGTCGCATATTTACGGGCTTTATCCTGCGCTACTGCCGGTGGCATTTTATTCTCTTGCGCATAAACCTTGATCGCATCGATTACTTTCTCATCAAACACGAGCTGATCGATCAGTGCCTGTCGACGAGTAAACTGGATGGGGCGAATTTCAATATCAAGCTGTGTATTAATCTTCTCAATCACACGATTGACCCGACGTTTTAGATACCAGCGCATACTGGGCAGTAAAATCCTGTCGAGCACCATCACCGCTGCGAACACTAACAGTACAATAAATATCCAATAGGGTAGAGTAATCGTTTGCATAGGCCTACACATCGCTGAGATACAGATATATTACACAATCACCCGATAGAATTGCTAAGATTCACCAACTTTAAAGATATAACGACAGGTAACACAATGAGTAAATATGATGTCTACGGCCTGGGCAATGCACTGGTCGATATGGAATTCGAAATAAGCGACCAGTTTTTACAGGAGAATAATATCGACAAAGGTGTTATGACACTCGTCGATGAAAACCAGCAACATGAACTGATAGAACAACTCGATGCCTTTGAGGGTAATAAGGCAAGTGGCGGCTCAGCCGCCAATACCTTGATCGCGGTTAGTTCGATGGGCGGCTCATCCTACTATTCCTGCAAAGTTGCCGATGACGATTTAGGTCACTTTTATCTGAATGATCTTCAGGCCGCAAAAATCGACTGTAATATGGACGGTAAACACAAAGGCGGCATTACCGGTAAATGTCTGGTTATGGTGACGCCTGATGCGGAACGAACCATGCATACATTCCTCGGTATTTCCTCTGAACTATCACCTTACGAAGTCAATGAACAAGCTATAAAGGATGCTAGTTACTGCTATCTTGAAGGTTACCTCACCACATCAGAGAGCGGTAAAGCCGCCAACATCGAAGCCAGAAACATAGCTGAAGCGAATAACATCAAAACCGCACTGACCTTTTCTGACCCTTTTGTCGTTGAATATTTTCGCGATGGTTTTACGCAGACCATCGGCAATGGCATTGATCTGCTATTTTGTAACGAAGCAGAAGCACTGAGTTACACACAAAAAAGCAGTATCGATGAAGCCGTAGAAGTCATCAAAACTTTTGCTAAAACTTTTGCCGTTACGCTCGGCGCGAAAGGCGCTGTTGTTTATGATGGCTCGAACTTGATCGAGATCGCCGCCAATCCGGTTACGGCTGTTGACAGTAACGGTGCCGGTGATTTATTTGCCGGCGCATTCATGTATGGTTTAACACATGGCAAAAGCTATAAAGAAGCCGGCATTTTAGCCAGCAAAGCCTCTTCAATTATTGTTAGCCAGTTTGGCCCACGATTAAAACTGGAACAGTATCAGTCTTTAGTTAAATAGCTTTTCCAGTTAAACAAGTAGGAAACTTATATCTCACGAAGAGTTACACAGAAAGCTTTTCGTGAGATATAAACTTTCTTTTTTACCTTGCTATAATCGGTACATGATTAGCAATAATACATCCATCCTTTCACACATGGCTAAACAGGTAGCCATAGTGACTCTATTATTTTGTTGTAGCTCTTATGCATTACATGCAGAGCCAGATAACAATAAATCGTCAAAACGTATCGAGGTCTATGCTTTAAGCCAGAGTTACTGGGATACACAATACGGTGACACTCTGGGTAAAATTACGCATTATTTGCTGCCAAACAATCCAGCAAAACGTGAAACTCTGATGCAGGATATTCTGCGCCTGAATCCCACAGCTTTTATCAATGGTGATCCGGCAAAATTACTCAGCGGTAAAAGACTCTGGTTACCAGGTTATATAAAACAGGCAGACTCGATAGCTGACCCGACGAGAACAACGGTGGAAACTTATTCCTGGGGCAATATCAAACGAGCTAAAGATTGAATTTATATTGCCTTCCCTGCACCAGGATGACGGACGAAAAACTATTTACTACAACAGTCCACGCTCAGCAAACGACACTACATCATCACCGATAACAAAGTGATCCAGAACACGGATATCAACCAACGCCAGGGCTTTTTTTAGGCGCTGCGTTATCTGCTCGTCGGCATGACTCGGCTCTGCCACACCGGACGGGTGATTATGCGCAAAGATTACTGCCGCCGCATTTTTCTTTAATGCAAGTCGAACTACCTCACGCGGATAAACACTGGCACCATCGATGGTGCCATAAAACATTTTTTCAAATGCGATGACACGGTTACGATTATCCAGCAGCAGGCAGGCAAAAACTTCGTGAGGATAATTAGCCAGCTGCGCGCTTAGAAACTGCCGGGTCTGTGCGGGACTACACAACGCATCCCCTCTAGTCAGCTGTTCAAACAGATGGCGTTTCGCCATTTCCAGTACAGCCTGAAGTTGTGCGTATGTTGCCGTACCGAGGCCTTTCTGCAAACAGAATTCATCCTCGCTAGCCTGTAACAACGGCTTTAAACCACCAAAGTTATCGAGCAGCATTCGTGCCAGATCAACAGCAGTAAACCCTTTACATCCGGTCCTAAGAAATATTGCCAGCAACTCGGCATCAGACAGTGCTTCTGCCCCTTTATCGAGTAGTTTTTCACGCGGCCTTTCAGCCAGCGGCCATTGAGTAATCGCCATAAGTCGTCCCTGTAGTTAACACGTACTATTAATCCATTAGTCGCCAGATAGTAACGGCATATTCCAACTAGCGCAAATATATAAAGCCACGCACTAGTTATGCCATGGTTCTGCTAAAATACCACTATGAACACCTTAAATGGTAAAAACATCGTCATCGGCATAACCGGCGGTATTGCCTCCTATAAAAGCGCCGACTTGACCCGTCGCCTGATGGAGGCCGGCGCCAACGTGCGCATTATGATGACCGCAGCTGCCACTGAGTTCGTTACGCCACTCACTTTTCAAGCTTTATCCGGGCATCCGGTTTTTGTCGATAACAGACATAATACTGCCGAGTCGGGCATGGAACATATCGAGCTGGCGCGTTGGGCGGACATCATCGTTATCGCCCCGGCCAGCGCCAATACCATTGCCAAACTAGCGCATGGGCGAGCCGACAATTTACTGACCACAACCTGCCTGGCTTCACAGGCCATCAAATGTTTTGCGCCAGCGATGAATCGAATCATGTGGCAGGATCAGAGCACCCAGGCAAACTGCAAGATACTGAATGATAAAAACTGGTTGCAGCTTGGTCCTGACAGCGGCTTGCAGGCCTGCGGTGAGACCGGCGAAGGCCGTATGCTGGAAGTCAGCGATATGATAACTTCGCTACAAGAATGTTTTAAAAGCAATGAATTGCACGGACTAAACCTGGTGATTACTGCCGGCCCGACTTATGAAGCGATCGATCCAGTACGTTATATCGGCAATCGCAGTTCCGGCCGCATGGGTTACGCTATCGCCACAGCCGCGCAGGAGGCTGGCGCAAATATAACACTGATCAGCGGCCCCAGTCATCTAGCCAAACCTGAAGGGGTTCATTTTTTTGCCGTTGAATCCGCCGAAGAAATGAGACAGGCAGTTTTATCAAACATTTCTCATTGTCATATCTATATCTCGACTGCAGCGGTTTCTGATTACCGCGTGGAAAACATTGCCACGCAGAAAATCAAAAAGACTGAAGATCACCTGACATTGCAACTGATCAAGAATACAGACATTCTTTCTGAAGTTGCCAGTGATAACAGCAGACCCTATGTTGTCGGCTTTGCAGCAGAAACAGAAAATGTACTCGAAAATGCAAAACAGAAACTGTCGGGCAAAAACCTGGATATGATCGTAGCCAACGATGTCAGCCCGTCAGAAAATAATGGAGCAGACAAAAACAGACCAGATATCGGCTTTAACAGTGAGTACAATGCACTGCACGTTTTCTGGAAACAGCATAATATGGCGACTGAACACTTGACTGAGAACAGTCAGCCAGATGGCGAGCAGCATTTTGATATCGCACGCAAATCACAACTGGCCAAACAACTCATCGCTCTGGTAGCCAAACAATACAAAAATAATAAATTACTGAATGAAAAAAATACAGCTTAAAATTCTCGACCCACGTATCGGCAAAACTATCCCCTTACCTGAATATGCCACCGATGGCTCTGCCGGCATGGATCTGCGTGCGGCGCTAGAAAAAACCACAGAGATAAAACCCGGTGAGACAATATTAATCCCGACCGGTATTTCAATCTATGTCGAAGACAACAATATGGCCGCCGTCGTTCTGCCACGCTCTGGCCTTGGTCACAAACACGGCATCGTCTTAGGTAATCTTGTCGGCTTGATCGATTCTGATTACCAGGGTCAATTATTTGTTTCCTGCTGGAACCGCGGCAATGAACTGTTCAGCATCGATGTTGGCGACCGCATAGCACAACTCGTCATCGTACCTGTGATCCAGGCCAACTTTGAAGTTGTCGAAGACTTCGTTAGCACCGATCGCGGCGCCGGTGGTTTTGGTCATTCAGGAAAAAACTAGACACACATTCATACCAACTATCACGTTCATGTAACCATTAGATAAAGAAGACTATTATGACAATCACTAAAGATATATTTCGTGCATATGACATTCGCGGCGTGGTCGAAAACGCATTGACTCCGGACGCAGTGCAACTAATTGGTCAGGCCTTTGCTAGCGAAGCACTGTCGCAAGGTCAAAAAACGGTTGTTATCGGCCGTGACGGTCGCCTTTCCAGTCCCGAGCTTGCACAACGCCTGAGTCAGGGTCTACGCGCGGGTGGCTGCGATGTTATCGATATTGGCATGGTGCCGACACCGGTGCTGTATTTCGCCACACATAAATTAAAAACCGGCACTGGCATCATGGTTACCGGCAGCCACAACCCGCCACAATATAATGGCTTAAAAATGCTGATCGCAGGCAACACTTTATACGGTGACGACATCCAGGCGTTTTACCACATGATCGTTGAAGGCCGGCTCAATAATGGCGAAGGTACTCACATTGAAAAAGATGTAGTACCCGATTATCTAGACACTATCGTCAACGACATCAAACTGGAAAAACCATTAAACATCGCTGTTGATTGCGGCAATGGCGTTGCCGGCGTACTAGCGACAGAACTGTTCACCCGTCTGGGCTGCAATGTGACCGAACTGTTCTGCGATGTTGATGGTAACTTTCCAAATCATCACCCCGACCCATCTAAACCGGAAAACCTTATCGACATGCAGAAAGTCATGCGAGAAAACGCTCTGGATATTGGCCTCGCATTTGATGGCGACGGTGATCGCGTTGGCATTCTCGATGATAAGCAAAATATCTTATGGGCCGACCGTCAGATGATGTTATATGCCACGGATGTTTTAAAACGCAAACCAGGAGCACTGATTATTTTTGATATCAAATCCACCACTAACCTGGGGACATATATCAAAGACCACGGCGGCGAACCGATGATGTGGAAAACCGGCCACTCGTTCATTAAGGCGAAGATGAAAGAAACCGGCGCCGAACTAGCCGGTGAAATGAGCGGACACATTTTCTTTAAAGAGAGATGGTTTGGTTTTGATGATGGACTGTACAGTGCGGCACGTATGTTAGAGATTGTTAGCCAGCACAACGAAACCAGCTCTGAGCTTTTTGCCACACTTCCCGACAGCTTCAACACACCTGAGTTGCAAATTAATTTTGCCGAAGGTGAACACTATAAATTCATGGAAAAGTTTATTTCAGAAACCAATTTCGACGGTGCCGATATCACAACTATCGATGGTATACGTGTTAATTATAAAGACGGCTGGGGACTCGTTCGACCGTCGAACACCACACCTTGCCTGGTATTGCGTTTTGAAGCCAATGACGAGAGAAAATTAAAAGAAATTCAAAATACTTTCCGCGAACAATTGCTCGCCATCGACAGCTCATTGGCTTTACCTTTTTAAGCAGTAGAGCCTGCTATTATCTCGAGAAGAAGATCTCTACTTCTACTCGAGATAACAGCCCTGGAAACGCAATCATGGAAAGATTGAAAGCGCCCTCTTCCATCATGCTCTCACAACAGGCACAATAACAGCATACAACTTTACTCTTTAATCGAGGATACCCGTGGACAAACTATCCGCAAACCACATTGCTAGCGTTTTATCCGAGGCCCTGCCTTATTTACAGCGACTTAATAATAAAACCATCGTCATTAAATTTGGTGGCAACGCAATGATCGATGAAGCATTAAAGAACAGCTTCGCACGTGATATCGTGTTATTAAAACAGGTAGGCGTTAACCCCGTAGTGGTTCATGGCGGCGGCCCGCAAATAGGAAAGCTCCTGGAGAAAATCGGTAAAGAATCAACATTCATTGATGGCATGCGCGTTACTGACAGCGAGACTATGGATGTTGTTGAAATGGTTCTTGGTGGCCTGGTAAATAAAAGCATCGTCAATCTGATCAATCATAATGGCGGACAGGCCGTGGGTTTAACCGGCATGGACGGTGCTATGATACGCGCTAAAAAAATGGAGATAACACGTGAATCTCCTGAATTAAAAGCGCCGGAGATCATTGATCTTGGTCATGTTGGCGAAGTCACTGCTATCGACCCATCCATCGTACGTTCTTTAGAAGATGGCAATTTCATTCCAGTAATCGCACCTATAGGTGTCGGTGAAGATGCCGCCTCTTACAACATCAATGCCGATCTTGTTGCTGGAAAAATGGCAAGCGTATTAGGCGCTGAAAAACTCTTATTGCTTACCAATACGCCAGGTATCTTAGATAAACAAGGCAACATACTGACTGGGCTAGACAGTAAAAAAGTAGCCCAACTGATCGCTGACGGCACCATCTCTGGTGGCATGCTGCCAAAAGTAGCCTGCGCTTTAGACGCGGTAAACTCAGGGGTAAAAACCTCACACATCATCGATGGCCGAGTTGCACACGCTGTACTACTCGAACTGTTGACAGATGAAGGCGTCGGTACATTGATCAAGTCGTAGCCTGGCAGTATTAGCACAGAGATGAAGGTCTCAAAACAAGCATTAAGCTGATGCTCAGAGATTAATAGTGACGTAGTAAAATCGGCCATGAATGCCAGTTCAAAAACAACAGAAAAAATCTTTCACCACAGAGGCACAGAGAAAAACTTTCTATTGTTAATAGCGCGCTGTATGTGCAGTTAACAAAGTAAAACTCTGTGCTCTCTGTGCCTCTGTGGTGAATCTCTTTTAAAGTGTTTAAGCGTACGCAAAGTCCAGAACATTCTCCTTCAGATAGTTTTTAGCCTGTTTTACAAGCCGCGATCTTTTTGTATACGTGCACGTTTAGCTGCCTGCTCTGCTTTTAATGCGTTGAAACGTTCGATGTAACCATTAAACTGCTCCGAAATTTTATCTCTGCGTTTTTTATGGCTCTCCATTACTTTCGTCTGCACTGTCACCTGCTGCCGCTCAAGTTCGACCTGCTCATTTAGATAGGTCGGCACTTTGCGATTAGACGCTTTTATCTGGGCAATCTGTTTTTCCATGGACTCAACTTTATTATTTGAATCACGAATAATGGTCTCTGCTAACTGGATCTGCGAGCCCACAGCATCCAGTCTAGAATCACGCGCTAAAATCAAATCTCGTTCAGTGGTATAAGTATCCAGTAGAACACGATCACGCTGTCTTTTCTTTTTTTCTACAAGTTCGGCCTTCTTCTGCTCTTTCGCAAGACGTCTTTCTTCGGCTTTTTCTTCTGCCGTTTTTGCTGCTTCAGTATGCTTGGTTTTTATCCCTTGCTCATTTAATTCATCATGTTCTTTTACCAGATATTTTGGCGGGATCTTGTCACCAAAATGCATCTGGCCTTCATCATCGACCCATTTATACATTTTCGCTTGAACACAAAAAGAACTGGTTAATAAAATCGCGGCCAAATTAATCACGGCCAGGGTAACAACAGGAATACGCATCGCATGCGACCTCAAAAATAGATAACTGATAAGCTAAGAGTATAGGCAAGAATCTTCAGTAATCGAGTAAATTCACAGTGCTAGACCAATTCCTTATTTTTATAATCTCGCTGGTTGCCAACCTGTTTTCTGCGTTATCAGGCGGTGGCGCTGGCCTGATCCAGCTTCCCGCGCTTATTTTCCTGGGCCTGCCTTTTGGGCTGGCGCTGGCAACACATAAGGTTGCTACTATCGCACTTGGCATTGGCGCCACTGCGCGCCATCTAAAAGAGAATAAAATCGAACGTGATTTTGCTCTGCTGATGATCATTGCCGGCCTGCCTGGAGTTATTCTGGGCGCCGGTTTTATTCTGCAAATCCCTGATCAGATTGCAACGGTAGCACTTGGAATATTAACCATGGGATTGGGTATTTATTCTTTTTTATCTCCTGGATTAGGGCAAACTTATGCTGTCAAAAATCGTCATTTCAAAGGCTACCTAATCGGCGGACTGGTGTTATTTATTATTGGCATACTGAATGGATCGTTAACTTCAGGAACGGGGCTATTCGTAACGATCTGGCTAATTCGCTGGTTTGGTTTCGACTATAAGCTCGCCGTAGCCTACACCCTGGTATTTGTTGGTTTGTTCTGGAATGCTTCAGGCGCAATTACTTTAGGCTTGCTTGGTGATATTTACTGGTTATGGATTCCAGCTTTGGTGCTAGGCTCTTTGATCGGCGGTTATGCGGGAGCGCACCTGTCTATCGTTAAGGGCAACCGTGTGATTAAGCGGAGCTTTGAAGTGGTTACGTTTTTAATTGGCCTCAAGCTGGTGCTCGGGTAAAGAAAACAACAAAAAAGCCGGGCTGATTTACATCAGCTCGGCTCTCAAATTCAATGCCCCGACAATGTCGGAAAAAGACTTACGCCATTGAACGAATATTGTTGTTCATGCGACTCTTAGTGCGTGCTGCTTTGTTGGCATGGATCAAACCTTTGCCCGCTACACGGTCAATCACAGGAGTAGCTACTTTATAAGCTGCCTCTGCCGCTGCTTTATCACCCGCTGCTATCGCGTAATAAACCCTTTTAATGTATGTGCGCATCATTGAACGTGCACCAACGTTGCGGGTGCGACTATTGTCTGACTGTTTTGCGCGTTTTTTTGCTGAAGCTGAGTTTGCCAATGTTCTAAACCGTCTGGATAAAAAAGAGGACGTATATTGCCTGTTTCAAACTTATGTGTCAATTAAATTTGCAATCTATGCTGCCAGTCATTAACACTGGAGCCCTTTAGTAAAACCATTGCAATGCTGTACAATTCCACCATCAATTGATACCGGAGATTACCCTGACTACAAAACTTCTGCGATCCACCTTTACCGTAGGCGGAATGACGCTTGTTTCCAGGATTTTCGGGCTATTGCGTGACATAACACTAGCCACTGTTTTTGGCGCTTCTGGCGGCACCGATGCCTTTCTGGTGGCCTTTAAGATTCCCAATTTTATGCGCCGGCTGTTCGGTGAGGGCGCTTTTTCACTGGCTTTTGTTCCGGTATTTTCTGAATATAAGGAAAAGCACGGCAAAGCCGAGCTAAAAGACCTGGTAGATTGTGTTGCAGGCACACTAGGCGGCTTCCTGCTGATCCTGTCGATCCTTGGAATGATCTTTGCACCCGCGCTGGTTTATCTTTTTGCACCTGGTTTTAGTAGCAATGCCGGCCAGCTACAACTAACCGCTGAATTATTACGCGTCACCTTCCCCTACATCTTTTTTATCGCCCTGGTCGCGTTCTCCGGCGGCATACTAAACAGCTACCACCAGTTCGCGATACCGGCTTTTACTCCTGTTTTGCTCAACATATGCCTGATCGCATCGGTTTATCTACTTGCTCCCTATTTTGATGAACCCCTGATGGGGCTCGCCTGGGGAGTAGCTATTGCCGGTCTCGTGCAGCTGCTCATACAGTTCCCTGCACTGATCAAACTGGGTTTAATGCCGACACCAAAAATAAAACTTGGCCATCCCGGCATTAAAAAAATCGCCCGTTTGATGCTGCCTGCCATATTCGGCTCGTCCGTGGCGCAGATAAACCTGCTGTTAGACACCATCATCGCTTCGTTCCTGATTACCGGCAGTGTCACCTGGTTATATTATTCTGACCGTTTACTCGAATTCCCACTGGGCGTGTTAGGCATTGCCATCGCCACTGTGATACTACCCACCCTGTCGCAGCAACACGCTCGCGCATCAAACACACAGTTTAACCAAACCCTTAACTGGGCATTGCGACTGGTTACCTTGATCACAATCCCTGCCGGGGTCGGGCTGTTCATCATGTCTGGCCCGATCTTGTCATCATTATTTGAATATGGAAAATTTACCGCCAACGATACTTATCTATCGAGCTTAAGCCTGATGGCTTATATGCTGGGATTGCCCGCACTGGTCATCATCAAAATTCTAGCCCCCGGCTATTACGCACGACAGGATACCCGCACCCCGGTGAAAATCGGCATTATTGCCATGGTGTGCAACATGGTGCTTAATCTCATATTTGTTATACCACTGGTCATGTACGACTATGAAGCACCGCATATCGGGCTGGCACTGGCAACCAGTATCTCCGCTTATATCAATGCCATTTTGCTGTATAGCGGTCTGCGCGATAATAAAATTTTCATCCCGCAAGCTGGCTGGGGCGCCTGGTTATTCCGCATTATTATTGCCTGCACTGCCATGGCTGCTGTCGTTATCGGTTTGAACCCTGACGCCATACAATGGAGTCAGTGGCCATTATTCGATCGCCTGCTGCATCTTACCGGCATCATATTAGCCGCCGCATCGACTTATTTTATTATGCTTTTTTTGCAGGGATTACGCCCTGCACAGCTTAAACAGAGCGATTAAGCGCATAAACTGGTAGGATAAACACCCTTAAAACACAGCAGAAAGTTAGACTTTCAGTGAAACTCAAGCCCGTGAAACCCAAGGCAAACATACAAATTATCCGCGGCCTGCATAATTGCCGTGATGAGCACAAAAATGGCGTTCTCACCATTGGTAATTTTGATGGCCTGCACCTGGGTCACCAGAAAATCCTGGAACAATTACAAGCTGATGCAGTCAGGCTTAACACACACCGCTGTCTGATGACCTTCGAACCATTACCGCGTGAATATTTTGCCCGCGGTGAAACTGCTGCAAGGCTGATGAACCGGCATGAAAAGATCCGTATCCTGAATGGCTTTGATACGGACATCCGCCCGGATTATCTGATGTTTTTAAATTTCAATAAAAAACTCGCCAGCATGAGTGCTGCACAGTTCATCGAAAAGGTTCTGGTCGAAAAACTAAAGATCCAGTCGGTGATAATCGGCGATGACTTTCGATTTGGCTGCGATCGCCAGGGAGATTTTTCATTGCTGCAGGAATACGGAAAAAAACATCAGTTTTCCGTTTCCAGCATCGAATCACACCTCATCGAAAACCAGCGCGCCAGCAGCACCCTGATCCGCGACGCATTATGTAACGATCAACTTGCTGAAGCAGATAAAATGCTGGGCAGGCCCTACACCATTTCCGGCCATATCAGCCACGGTGACAAACGCGGCAGAACTATTGGTTTTCCTACCGCGAATATTCATCTACGGCGCTCACAAACGCCACTTCGCGGCGTATATTCTGTTATCATGCACAGTCAAAAATATGGCGATATTGCTGGTATTGCCAATATTGGACGTCGACCGACCGTCGATGGTGAACACGTACAACTGGAAGTGCATCTATTTGATTTTGACCAGACAATCTATGGCGAACAGATAAGCGTTTCATTTCAGCATAAAATTCGCGATGAGAAAAAATTCGAATCGCTTGATGAATTAAAACAACAAATTAAAATCGACTGCAAAATCGCGATCGATCAACAAAAAATGAAAAATGAAAAATGAAAAATTTTTTATTAAAAAACCGTACTGCATAACACTTTTCATTTTTCATTTTTCACTTTTCATTGAATCTCATGACTGATTACAAACCGACCCTAAATCTACCCGCTACTGAATTTCCGATGCGCGGCAATCTTGCCAATCGCGAACCTGAAATGCTCAAGCAGTGGCAGGAGTCCGGCCTGTATAAAAAAATTCGTGATGCCTGCGATGGTCGCCCGACTTTTGTATTGCACGACGGTCCTCCGTATGCCAACGGTGATATCCATATCGGTCACGCGGTCAACAAAATCCTGAAAGACATCATCGTCAAAAGTCACACTATCGACGGCTTTGATGCGCGTTATGTGCCTGGCTGGGACTGTCACGGCCTGCCCATCGAATTAATGGTGGAAAAAAAGGTCGGTAAAGCAGGCGCCAAAGTGGACGCCAAAACCTTTCGTGAAAAATGTCGCGAATATGCAACCAAACAGGTCGATGGACAACGTAACGACTTTATCCGCTTAGGTGTTTTAGGTGACTGGGAAAAACCCTACCTCACTATGGACTACCAGTTTGAAGCCAACATCGTACGCAGCCTGGGCAAGATCATCGACAAAGGTCACCTGCATCAGGGCAGCAAACCGGTGCACTGGTGTATAGATTGTGGTTCAGCATTAGCGGAAGCCGAAGTCGAATACCAGGACAAAGAATCCCCTGCGATCGACGTCATGTTCAACGCTGTTAATAACAGTGATTTTGAACAGGCCTTCGCTTGCGATAAAGGCGAAGGCGATATCGCCGCTGTCATCTGGACGACCACGCCGTGGACACTGCCCGCTAATCAGGCGGTGGCGATGCACCCTGAATTTACTTATCAGCTAGTTCAGGTTGAAACCGCGCACGGGCCAAAGCGTTTAATCTTAGAAAGCTCGCTGGCTGCAAGTGCATTGCAGCGTTATGGCTTTGAAAAAACACAAAATCTTGCCAGCTGTCCGGGCCAGGCACTGGAGAACCTGTTAGTCAAACATCCTTTTTATGACAGACATGTTCCCATCATCCTGGGTGACCACGTCACCACCGAAGCCGGCACTGGCAGTGTACATACCGCGCCCGGTCACGGTCAGGATGACTTTATCATAGGTAATCGATACGGCCTTGAAGTGTACAACCCGGTCGGCGGCAACGGCGTATTTTTAGCTGATACCGAAATGTTTGCCGGTAAACATGTCAATAAAGTTAACCCGGAAATCATCGAAGTACTGGAACAGAATCACGTTTTATTAAAACACGAGAAGATGCAGCACAGTTACCCGTGTTGCTGGCGCCATAAAACCCCGATTATTTTCCGTGCCACGCCGCAATGGTTTATCAGCATGGAACAGGCTGGCCTGCGTGAACTGGCAAACAAAGCCATCGCTGAAACCACCTGGCTACCCGACTGGGGACGGGCGCGCATAGAAAGCATGGTGAATAACCGTCCTGACTGGTGCATTTCCAGACAGCGCACCTGGGGTGTGCCTATTCCGTTATTTGTTCACAAGGAAAGCGGCGAGTTACACCCTGACACACAAAACCTGATCGAACTGGTAGCAAAGAAGATAGAAGCCGAAGGTATCGAAGCCTGGTTCTCTATGCAAGCCAGTGAACTGCTCGGCGACGAAGCGGATGCCTATGACAAAACCAGCGACACGCTGGACGTCTGGTTTGATTCGGGTGTAACGCATGCCTGCGTTTTAGGTAAGCGCGATAAACTTCCGTTTCCCGCTGACTTATATCTCGAAGGTTCAGACCAGCACCGCGGCTGGTTCCAGTCATCACTATTAACATCGGCCGCAATAAACGGTGTGGCGCCCTATAAAAAAGTGCTAACCCACGGCTTTACCGTTGATGCAAATGGTAAAAAAATGTCGAAGTCACTGGGCAATGTTGTCTCCCCGCAAAAGATTGTCGGCACCTTAGGCGCGGATATTTTACGTCTATGGGTGGCCAGCAGTGACTACAGCAATGAGATGACCGTCTCTGACGAGATCTTAAACCGTAGCGCTGACGCCTATCGACGCATCAGAAATACTGCACGATTCTTGCTGGCCAATCTCAACGGCTTCGATCCGGCTACAGACCTGTTAGCCAACAGTGAACTGCTATCACTCGATCGCTGGGCGATCGCCAGAAGTCTGCAGCTACAAAACGAGATTACTGCGGCTTACAAAGAATTCAACTTCCATTTGATCCACCACAAACTGCAACATTTTTGTACGGTCGATCTAGGTGGGTTTTACCTCGACATTATCAAAGACCGCCAGTACACCACGCAGAGCAATAGTATTGCACGCCGCTCTGCGCAAACAGCGCTGTACCATATATCTGAAGCCATGTGCCGCTGGCTCGCGCCTATCTTAAGCTTTACCGCAGATGAACTATGGGCGGCCCTGCCCGGCAAACACAGTGCATCAGTGTTGCTCGAAAACTGGTACGGTGAACTCACCGAACTCGATAAAAACGAAACCATGAATATGACTTTCTGGCAAACCCTGCTCGAAGTTCGCGCTGCCGTGGGCAAACAACTGGAAAAACTTCGTGCAGACAAAACTATAGGTTCATCACTCGATGCCGAGGTAACCCTGTACGTTGACACAGAATTACAAACAACATTACGCAGCCTGAAAGAAGAATTACGTTTTGTTTTAATCACCTCAGCGGCCGAGCTTAAAGACATAAATGACGCGGATGAAAACGCTGTAGAAACAACGCTCGACAACGGAAAAACTATCAAGGTCAGCGCCACCGCTTCAGCAGAAACCAAATGCGTTCGCTGCTGGCACCATCGCAGTGATGTTGGCAGGAATGACGAACACCCGGAGCTGTGTGGTCGCTGTGTAGAGAATGTTGCCGGTGACGGTGAACAACGCTCATTCGCATAACGCAGACCTAATACGATATCATGAAATGGTTATGGCTCTCATTAATAACAGTTGTTCTTGATCAGCTGACAAAAAAAATTGCAGAAGCTGAGTTATTACTACATCAGCCTGTTGCCATTTTTCCTGGCTTTAACTTCACCTTGATGTACAACAAAGGCGCGGCGTTTAGTTTTTTGAGTGACGCCGGTGGCTGGCAAAGAATTTTATTTACCAGTCTTTCAACCATCGTCAGCATCTTTCTTTTTTTCTGGCTCAGACAGATCAGCAGAGATGACCAGCAGAAAGCCAATCAATGGCTGCAAGTGGCTATAACTTTGATACTGGGTGGCGCAATAGGTAATTTAATCGACCGCGCACTTACTGGTGAAGTTGTCGATTTTATACAGGTATATTATTCTAGCTATTATTTCCCGGCATTTAATATTGCCGACTCAGCGATAAGTATTGGTGCTGGCCTGTTAATTCTTGATATGCTGCTAGAGAGCAAACGTAACAAAACGGTAAAAGACTAACCGGTCATTACGAGAACCGAAGCGATCTCCTGGATCGCCAGACCCTGCCTCTTAATGCCATATAAAATATTATGCCCGACACAATCAACATGAGTAGCCTGGTGTTAATGCACTACAGCATCGCATTAACCGATGGCACTATTATCGAAAGCAGCTTCGACGATGAACCCGTCGAGATAACCATGGGCCAGGGTGATATTACAGAAGGCATGGAACTCGCCCTGTTCGGTCTAAAAGAAGGTGGCATACAAACACTGACACTGACCCCGGAACAGGGATTTGGTCAACGTGATGAAGACAATGTGCATGACATGCCGCTGTCTGATTTCCCCAAAGACCTACCGCCAGAAGCCGGCCTGTCATATTCATTTGAATCACCGGATGATGACGAAATCCCTGGCACCGTACTCAGCATAAATAAGGATTCTGCAAAAATTGATTTCAACCATCCCCTGGCTGGACAGGAAATCGTTTTCACTGTAGAGATACTGGGCATAAACAATGCCCACGCCGAGATCAGTTCACAGTGAATATTTATCTCGCTAACCCACGTGGTTTTTGCGCCGGCGTTGATCGCGCTATCGACATCGTAGAACGTGCACTGGAACTATTTTCCGCTCCCATCTATGTGCGCCATGAAGTGGTTCATAACCGTTACGTGGTTAATGACCTGATAAATAAAGGCGCAATCTTTGTCGAAGAACTCATTGAGGTTCCAGATGGTGCAACCGTTATCTTTAGCGCTCACGGTGTTTCGCAGGCGGTGCGCAAAGAAGCAGAGCAGCGCGACCTGCGTATCTTCGATGCGACCTGCCCGCTGGTCACCAAAGTCCATCTGGAAGTTGCCCGCCACGAAAAAAATACTGAGGATGTCATTCTCATCGGCCATGCGGGTCACCCTGAGGTCGAAGGCACATTGGGGCAATATAAAACCAACCCCGACAGCAAAATCTACCTGATAGAAACGGTTGACGATGTAACCAGGCTAACAGTACAGAATCCAGACGCCCTGGCTTATGTTACGCAGACGACATTATCAGTCGACGATACAAAAAATATTATCGATGCTCTGCGAAAAAAATTCCCAAAAATAAACGGGCCACGCAAAGATGATATCTGTTATGCAACACAGAATAGACAAGACGCTGTGCGCGAGCTGGCTGGCAAGGTTGATGTGTTTTTAGTTATCGGTTCCGCCAACAGCTCTAATTCAAACCGCTTGCGCGAACTCGCTGAAAACCAGCAGGTAAACGCCTATCTAATCGATGGCGTTGAAAACATTAACTATCAGTGGTTTGATGGCGCACAGTCCATCGGAGTAACCGCAGGTGCGTCTGCACCCGAAATCCTGGTTCTGGAAGTGATGAACACGCTGGAAAAACTATTCGACACCACCATCATCACCAATGAAAAGGCAACTGAAAATGTGCATTTTCAGTTGCCTAAAGCGTTACGCCTTTAATTATAATTATTAATTCACAACAGCCATTAGAAACATCTTTTTACCAACAACTGGCCGCAGCTCCGCCTGCAGCTCCTCCTGCTTCACTTTTCTGACCTAAAGAATCCAGTGTTAAAGTTTTTTGTGCTATATCAACAGGCGTTGCTGTTAATGTATACGAAAAATTACCAGCGGGTGCTGCGGGTACTATTACTGCTAAAGTATACAACCCTTCCGGAGTTTGATCAGTACCTACCGTCCCTGGAGAACCAACGGTTGCGCCTACATAAGTACTATTAATGTTATAAAACTCCTCCATTCGCCCGGCAAGTGATAGCAATGGATTAATTGCATCAGTACATTGAGCTCTTTTGACGTATTGAGTATACGAAGGATAGGCAATCGCAGACAGTATGCCGAGGATCGCAACCACAATCATCAGTTCGATCAACGTAAACCCCTTATTATTTCGCTTCATTATTTTTCTACCTCATACCAGTAGGCTTTACGGAGACCCAGTTTAAGGCCAGCTGCTTTACATTCAGTACCAATACATAACGTTGGCTCACCATCTGGGGGAATTCCAGGGGTAGGTGTAGGAGGAATACCACTACGGACTAGCCACTCATGACGATCTGGTCGTACATCCAGGTTTGTCTCTATCGCCGGTGAACCATCTAACAAATCCAGGTAAAACACTTTGCCAGACCCTGCCTGTGGGGCGCAACTGGCGGTAACAGATGTGGTAACAGGTATAAATGTTGTTATTATGGCAGTGCCTTCAATTATCAACGGCTCTGACAATCCTTTTTCGCCTACCCAGGTATCAGTCCCTGTTTCATCATCCAGTTTGATAAACCAGCCTTCTGTATTACCTAGCGCTGTTTTTGCAGCAGCCTGTTGCGCAACGGTACCATCACCGCCAACCAGATTCAAAGTCGCATCATAAAGATCGGCTTCAGTTAATGTATTATAAACAAAACCAGTTGGCGCATTATAAACATTACGATCTTTCATCAAATAGATGCGATCCTGTATTTTCGTATTAAGTGGATGTGCACGGTATCCAGATGCAGCCGCTATCGCTAGATAAGCAGCCTCACCGCGCTTGGCGATTAAAGCAACATCCGGTGGGTAGTAAAAACGACGCGCATCAATTTCAGCGTTACCTGCCAGATCTGCAATCCGACCACCTTTGATGGAGCTAGACAGAGCTGAGCCATTATCGTTATCGATATCAAAGCGGAAGATCTGGCCACCCATATCAGCGACATACAGGCGATCGGTAAGACCATCACCGGACATATCAAGCGGCTTCACCCGCGCCGGGATACTGTAATCCATATCGTCAACAGCCTGAGTTCCACCTGGACCTGCAGACCATAACAGATTGCCGCTTTCTGCATCAGCAATGAACACCGCACGGCCGACACTATCCTTGGTTCTTACTGTCACATTATCCTGGTTGGTATCATAACCGCCACCAAAAATGAGCACGGTCTTTTCGCTGGCACCATCTTTGATTTTCTCAACATTGATCGTCGACCAGGTTTGCCCCAGCTCCTTATAGTCATCCGAGCCACCTTTGATGACCCAGCGTAACACCGGTTTATTACGATCAGTCACATCAAGCGAATAGATATTTCGACCACCGCGGCGCATACCAATATACAGATAGATATGATCCGCACCATTAATGATACCGTCTTCATTGATGTCATTGACCCAGGCGACCACATTACCGTCCAGGCCATAAACTTTATCACCCTGCTTGTTATCCATCAAAGTATTTAGATTAGGCAATAACTCCTGGGGAATAAATGAGAATATCTCCTTACCATCATCAACATCGATGGCATGCAGGTAACCATCGTTTGTTGCCATATAAGCAACCAGGTCAGGAGCGGTAAGGCTGCCGCCATATTGTACCAGTGCGGGCTCTGAATGTAGCGGATCACCCATTACCTGACGCGCATCGCTTGTACCAGCAACGCCAAACTGATCAAATACGTCAAACCCTGCCGCCCATGACAGCAATGTTTCGATACGCGGTGTGCCCACTATTTTGTCCGGTTCACCAACAATATCTAACATTACATCTGTAATTGCGGTGTTAGATTTAGTTACCAGATTAGAGTTCGCAGTGAGTAATGCCGTTGCTGCAGCAGGTCGCAAGACACCGTTATTATCGGTATAGGTATCGGCGTAGGTATACACCTTGCGTGTTGCCATATCGAACTCATTCTGCATGGCGACGGTTTGATCAACGTGAAGGACCTGGCGAGGCGGTCGCACGAAAAGCTGCCGAACGGCGCGCCTTTGCTGTGGAGCGAGGCGGTGGGCGAGCTTGACTGTGTGCTGCCCGGCTGCCGCAGCCAGGTGCGTGACCTGCGCCTGCGCGACCTGTTGCGCCACCCGGGCAACCGCGAGACCTCGCTGGATGCGTTGGCGCTCGTGGTGACGCGCGGCGACGAACAGTTCAATCTGCCGGGGCGCGATTTCCTGATACAGCCGGGCGACAGTATCCTGCTGTGCGGCACGCGGCGTGCGCAGCAGCTGTTGCGCGCCAACGTCGCCAATCCCTACACGCTGCATTATCTGGCGACCGGCGAACACCCACCGCGTAGCTGGCTCTTTCAGTGGCTGCAGCACAAGCTGCAGCCGGCGGCGGCCGATCAGGCGACCGGCGTCAGCAGTCGTTGATGCGCGCCTGTGTTGACCGGGATGGGGTGTCTTCGCGCGGGTCGGTGGGGATCGCGATGCGGCACACCGGCGGGTGGTCGAATTCACCGTCGTCGCTGCCGTCGAACAGCGACACGATCTGCGCCGCGTCGATGCGCGTGACCCGTTTGGCCAGATCGAACCGGTTTGCGCGTTCGGAGGTGCTCGGCTGGCGTGACGGCAGTAGCGGTTTGAACGACAAGTGGTTGGGCCTGCGTCGATTGAGGCTCCCGGGAGACTGTGCCACGAAGCGCGGTCCACGGAACCGCTTTGCAGGGTCTCAGGCAGGCTGCGCATTCAGCGTCCCGCGCAAGGTGTCCGCCCGCGCGCTGGCGTGCGACGTGGGCAGGCATGCCGATCTCCCCGGCTGAACAGGTGTAATGCAGGAGGCCGACCCCGGCCGCCGACAGCCTGGCGCAGTTCCGCCGGGCCTGACTGTCCGGAATACCTGTGCTGCCACGACGAGGGCGGGCAGAATGACCGCAAACACGGAATAATCCCACTGTCCTGGAGCGCGACCCGACGGACGCGGAACTCATGATGTTTGCGCAAGCGAACTCTGAGCATTGCCGCCACAAGATCTTTAACGCGAGCTGGATCATCGACGGTGAGGCGCAGGACCAGCGCCTGTTCGGCATGATCAAGTCGACGACCGCGAAGACGCCGGATGGCGTTATCTCGGCCTACAGCGACAATGCGGCCGTCTTTGAGGGCTGGACCGGGCAGCGCCTGATGCCACGTTCAACAGACCGCGAATACGAGTTTGTCGAAGAGCCCATTCATGTGCTCATCAAGGTAGAGACACACAACCATCCGACGGCGATTTCCCCATTTCCGGGCGCTGCCACAGGCTCGGGTGGCGAGATTCGGGACGAAGGCGCCACCGGCCTCGGGGCCAAGCCCAAAGCCGGCCTGACCGGATTCACGGTGTCGCACCTGCGCATTCCCGGCTATACCCAGCCGTGGGAAGACGATTTCCCGCATCCTGACCACCTGCAACGCCGCTCGATATTATGATCGAGGGGCCGATCGGTGGTGCTGCGTTCAACAATGAATTCGGCCGG
>CAWBXM010000013.1:0-13578 GCA_963792545.1 uncultured Gammaproteobacteria bacterium
GATCGCTTCTTTTGCACCAGCGGTCTGCAGATCATCCGCATCTTTCACTTTCTCACCTGGCACAACAATTTTTTTCTTTTCGGGACGACCTAGATCTATTTTTTTACCTGCACGTTCGCTAAATTCCTTTTCGCCTTCACTGATATCTGCTATCGGACTATCTGTGGCGGTTATACTTCCCCTGTCCTTATCAGCGACCACTGGTACAAAACTGGTATCTGGTGTCTGTATATCAGTCGCCTGAGAAGCACTGTTGACTATCGGTGCTGCGCCCTTTTCTGCAGGCATATCTGATGCTATCTCTTCTGTCAGCACTGCTTCCTGCTGCCGCGCAAACTCAGCATCTTCAGCTTGATATTCTTTCTGGATTTTTAAATCCGCCAGCCGTCGCACTGCCTCAGGTGTCATCTCTGTTTCAGGCGTTTGAGTCAAAAACTTCTCATAACTCTCCATAGCCTTCTCCAGACTGCCATCAACTTTTTCCTGTTTAAGCTCAAACGGTATATCATCTAGACTTGCTAGAGTTCCTTCGGTATTTGAAGTCGCACAGGAGGTCAGCAACAGATATGTTGTCAATATTGTCAAATGGCTTAAGTTATTAAATTTCATCTTGATAACTCTAGCGTTTTAACAACTTCTGTTTGAACGAGGAAGTGGAGCCATCATTTTTTTCACTCGAAGGTTCGTCTTCTGTAGCTTCAGGCGTCGATTCATCCTTCATATTGTCCTGTTTTTTATCATCTCCTTCTTCCGCATTGTTATCTTCTTGTTTTTCTACTGCTGTCTGCTTTAGAATTTCAGCATCGAGTTGTGACTTCGTTGCACGATCATAACTTTCCGCCAGAGCAAAGCGGGCTTTAATCTGATATTCCTCAAGTCGCTTACGGCGAAGATCCAGTTCATTAACTGCCATAGTTTCAAGTAAACGTCCTTGCTTTGCCATAACTCCTTTAAGCTTACTTTGCGCAGAAAACAGGCGTGTTCTTAACTGGCGTATAGGTATGGTATAACCCTCATAACTTTGTGTCGCCGCCTGCCGCGTTCTAATAAAAGAACTATAAGTGATTTTTAATTGCTTGATAACTTTATCTAAAGCAATCAGGTTATTATAGGCATCAGTCAGGCGCTGATCATATTCGCTATGCACTCTCCAAAATATAACACCACGCAGACGTTTTACTTTTTCAACTACTTCAGGATCTACTTGAGATGGATGTGTCGTTATAATTTCTTCAAGCGCTGTAATTGTATCCAGCGCCTGGCGCTCTGTTGAGGTCGCCAGATATTCCGGACGTGGCGAGATCAACATGTTTTTTAGTTTTGATGCAATATTTTCACGTTGCTCAAGACGGAGTTTTATTCGCGCATCCAGCTTAATAAACTTTTTCTCGACCACTGGCAACAGTGGCTGCTGATACTTGCGTCTGATCTCTATCAATTCTTCATACACTCTCAGGCTGGCCAGCCACTCATCGATATGGTGTCTTAATTCAGCAAGATCTTTATAATTTTTGTATGACTCCTGAAAATCATGCGATGCCATCAGCTCAAGTATGTAATGCGTCTCTGGAGCATCCGGCAAGTCACGTATATTAACTACCCAGTTCTTGTCTTTCTCTGCCTGCACGTCGAGTAAAGCAGTAAGAAACTTACCGGTACGAATAGATTTTATTGAATCATCAAGGCTGCTTATCTCTATCGCGAATACATCCATCGCATGGCTGTATAAATTAGCTGCATTACCGTAGGCATTTAATTTTCCGTAGGCATATGGCACTGCCATCAATACTTCCTGTACTGAGTAATTAGTTTCATCACGCTTGTGTAATATCGACCATGGCACTAGCGCACGATCATAGCGACCTTCTGCAACTGCAGCCCAGCCAGCGCCGAGCAGTGCACTATTTGAATACGGCCCTTCCAGTCTTACACGTTCGAAATAAACTTTAGCTTTTTTTGCATCACCTTTATCAATATAAAGATAAGCCAGCTTTAAATTGGTTTTATCTTTAAGCGCAAGCAAATCATTATCACTAAACTCCTGCTTGCCCAGCTCGTCTAAAATTTTGAGCCCCTCTTTTTCATTGCCGCTCTGCAGCAAGGCGATACCCAGGTTGTATGAAACATACCCTTTGAGTGATTTTTCATTTTTTAATGGCTGCAGGAGTTCTACCGCCTGAGTAAACTGCCCGGTATCGATACTGGCTAATGCACGTAGATAAGCCACCTCAGATTTGAAATTATCAGGTTCTTACCACGCAATACATCCAGTGAATATTTTGCTTCATATCGAGTTTTTTCTGGTTCTTCACGGATCAGGTCTAATGCATAGAGCGTACTTTGAGGATCATTTTTTTTATAGAATACCTGTGCCAGAGCCAGCGCTGCCTGATTGCGTATCGCCAGATCAATGCCATCACCGAGTACCGCCTGAATCGCGTTGCCTGCACGCTGACTCATCCGATATTGCATCTCCAGATCACCAACAGAGAATTCAGCCTGGCCGAGGTGGTCATTAAAAGGATCGAGTTCAGATTCATCCAGCTTATAATATTGGGACAATTCGGTATCTAGTCTTGCTAGAGACATCAAATGGTAAGTCCTGATAGGCGTAATAGAGTATTTCGCCAAAGTACAGGTCACGTAATTCAATCTGTTTCAGGCCGCTCGCTGCATGCGCCAAAAAGCTGTATGAGAATACAGCAATAATTAAAAGAAACCGAAACAGCATTTTTACCAGTCTTTAAATGAAATCGTTTGATCAGACGCACTGCTGCCGCTGATCTGTATTTCTACAAATTTCGGCCCCACCGATTTAGTCACGGTGAAACTTTCACTACGTTGATATTCATTATCGGATTTTGCTCGACCAATAAAACTGGCGACCAGTTGATGATCACCGGTTTTTATATTACCGGTATAAATCCGCTGCACCCCACCTGCCCTTAATGCTTCGATTTCTTTGTAAGTGTATAGATGCTGCATAACGATTACGTTATCCATTTTTATCTGCATCGAATCAAGCACAAAATCCTTGTCACCTTTCAACGTAACAAATAATGAAACTTGCGTATTAGAAGGAAACAATAATTTTTCTTCGAGTTGAGATAACTCTGAAGTTAATTCCAGCACATCTTTTTTGATATCCTGCACCTGTTCGTCCAGGCCTTTGATCTGCTCTTTCGTCACTTCAGCGGCCTGAAGTGCCACTGGAGCTAAACTAATGACTAAAAACAGGGGAACTACATATTTGACGATAACTCGTTTCAACATAACTACATCTCAATTGGTAATCTGGCTGTCACATAACATATGATGTAATACGTTATGCATGTGTCAGCGTGTTACCGGACAAGTATATTAAAAGATTACGAAAAGTCTGTAAAAACGGCCTTAAAAACAGTTTTTTCTCAGATCAGGTATATAGATCACACTGGCGAACACGAAATACGGGTTCTGAATTAAAAAAAACTAATATATACTTCACAATTCAGTACCCAGGAAGCTGTCGTACTTAGGTGATCGTCGCGAGGGAAAATCATTTTTAGTCAGATCTTTCTCACCATTTGAGGCGAATAGTGCGTCTATTTAACGAAAATGATCGGGGAATCTGGCAAAAATGACTTTTCCGCAGTAGCTTAATCCTAAGTTCGACAGCCTCCTACTACTCATTCAAAAAACAACGGACACACATGGCTAAAACAGGCAACACAGGTATTACTCGCATTTTTAGAGCGGCAGGGTATTCATGGCTGGGACTTAAAGCGGCTTATGCACACGAAGCCGCCTTTCGACAGGAGCTTGCACTGACTATTGCACTTACGCCGGTCGCATTATATTTCGGTCCAACTTATGCTGACAAAGCTATCCTGATTGCCAGCCTGCTTTTCTTATTACTGGTTGAAATGCTTAACTCTGCCATGGAAGCAGTGGTTGACCGTATTGGCGACGAAATTCATACATTATCAGGCAGAGCAAAGGACATGGCCTCGACAGCGGTAGCGTTTGCTCTTGCAATAACTGCTTTGATCTGGTTTGCGGTACTATACTAGAACGCTGTTAATTTTCCGCAGATGAAATAATATAACATTAATCAGCTTGCTCCACTCACGCGCAACAGTGAACTTCCATAAATAAATCAACGACTTAAATTACGTAGACTAGTCATTAGTCTGGTTTCTTCAGTATCGCTACACCTATTTTTAGCAATAGAACCAAGCCCGAGTCTGGCTCGGTCAGCTGGGTGAAATCATTAAATCTAAAATAAACGACATCCAGATTACATAAAAAGACGTTATTCAGTTCACAATATTTATTCTTTACTATACTAAAAACTCTGATTTGCATAAATGCACAAAAACCATTCCTCGATACTGATGAAAGATTATTATGAAAATAAAACAACTGATATGCTTTTTAGCATTAACCACACCCGTAATAGCTAATGCTGATTCTTTATCCGTCGTTGTCGGTGGTGGCGCCTGGAACGCCGCTCCACATGGCGGTTTTAATAAAACTAATGATCCAGATGGGGTAAGCGTCAATAATGATCTTTTCTGGGATACTGAAGCGCAAGGCTATTTTTTTGCCACCTTCGAACACTTCGTTCCTCTGGTTCCAAATGTGAAATTAGCGTATACCAAGACAGATCAATCTGGTGAGGGACTGGCAGCGTTTACCTTTGATGGCATATCATATAATGGCAACGTAAAAAATAATGTTTCAATCGAAATCATTGACCTGATTGCTTATTACGAACTGTTGGATAACGTCGTTAGCATTGACCTTGGCGTAGACATACGCAACATAAATGCTGACACTAAGATTAGCGAAACCGGCACAACGACCCAGTCATCCGACTCTTTCAATCAAACATTCCCCATGTTGTATGTTCTAGTTGGCGCTTCTCCCTGGCCAGGACTTACCTTCAGTGGTGAGATTAGCTATGTCACATACTCTGGAAGTGATGTTTCGGACCTGATCGCAAAAGTCGCTTACACGACGGATTACTTCGTTGGTTTTGAAGCGGGTTACCGTAAACAGAGTTACAACTTCGACGATGTTTCAAGTTCAGACTCTGATCTAAGCTTTGATGGTGTGTTTGCTGGTGCTTATGTGAAGTTTTAGGAGATACTTATTTTTCTATTACAGAAGCGCGATCACGCTGGGTAAAGGAACATGAAACCGTCCGTCCTGAAAAACACATGATCATGTGCCATTCAGGACGGTACCCAGTAAAACTATAGTGCCTTTATCTTTTCTAAAATCGCCAGTGCATGGCCTTCAGGACTCACGCCATACTCAGCAAAACGTATGGTTCCAGATTTATCAATGATGAATGTGGAACGCACAATCCCCATTTTTTTTATACCATTTTTTTCTTTTTCCTGCCATACGCCATAGGCATCGCATAAGACACCGCTTGTATCTGCGAGCAAACCAACCTTTAAGTCAAACTTGTTTATAAAATCCCGATGACTATCACAGTTATCTTTGCTTACGCCATAAACGACGGTGTCATGCTCAGAAAACTCATCTATATGTTGAGTGAACTGATTTGCTTCGATAGTGCAGCCCGGGGTATCGTCTTTCGGGTAAAAATATAACACAACATTTTTGTTACCGGTAAAATCGGCAAGTCTGACGGTATTATCATCTTGATCTGCCGTTGAGAATGCCGGCGCGGCCTGTTGTACGCTAATCATAATTTTCTCCAGATAAATATTAATTTCTATACTATCTCATATCGACTAAAGGGTACAATGCACGCCTATGTTACAGGCAATAAATCTCGGAATCAGACGCGGCACCAAACTATTATTTGAAGACAGTAGTTTTCAGATTCACCCTGGCCAGAAAGTTGGCCTGACGGGTGCGAATGGCACCGGTAAATCCAGCCTTTTCTCATTGATATTAAATCAACTGCATGCCGATACTGGCGACTGCCTGTATCCTGATAACTGGGTGGTCGCACACGTTGCACAGGAGCTCGTCGATAGCCAGCAACAGGCGATAGAATTTGTACTTGATGGCGATGTCGAACTGAGGAAAATCCAGCACGCCATTCGTTCAGCTGAAGAGAAAGCAGATGGTATCAAGATAGCCACCCTGCACACCCAGCTGGACAATATCAACGGTTATACCGCCAACTCACGCGCCAGCCAGTTATTGTCTGGACTGGGCTTTTCTGCCAGCGATGAAACACGTGCTATCAATGCGTTTTCCGGTGGCTGGCAGATGCGACTTAACCTCGCCAGGGCGCTGATGTGTCGCTCCGACCTGCTACTACTCGATGAGCCCACCAATCACCTCGATCTGGATACTATCATCTGGCTGGAATCATGGCTGTTGTCTTACCGTGGCACTTTATTGCTGATCTCGCATGACCGTGACTTTTTAAATAACATCTGCAGCCACATCGCGCACCTCGAACATCAAAAGATACAGCTCTATACTGGAAATTATTCAGCATTTGAACGCATACGTGCGGAGCGCCTGGCCAACCAGCAATCAGCCTACATAAAACAGCAGCGCGACATCAAACACATCGAATCCTATGTCGAACGATTCCGCGCTCAGGCGACAAAAGCCAAACAGGCGCAGAGCCGATTAAAGGCGCTTGAACGGATGCAGACTATTGCCCCTGCGCATGTCGACTCACCGTTTCATTTTTCTTTATTTGAACCGGAAAAACTGCCTAATATTTTATTACACATCGAAGGCGTCGACGCTGGCTATGGCGATACAAAAATTTTAAAAGATGTCGAATTCCAGCTATTACCCGGTGACAGAATAGGTTTACTGGGGCCTAATGGCGCAGGTAAATCGACTTTCATCAAAGTGCTGGCGAATCAGCTAGCAACACAGGCCGGAGAATATCGACTGGCTAAAGAAACCAAAATTGGATATTTTGCTCAGCATCAACTCGAACAATTACACAACGAACATTCGCCGATCGAGCATATTCAACAGCTCGATAAAAAATCACGTGAATCAGAGATTCGAAACTACCTTGGTAGCTTTGGTTTCTCCAATGAAATGGCGTTATCAAAGATACAAAATTTTTCAGGTGGAGAAAAATCGCGGCTGGTACTAGCGATGATCATTTACCAGAAGCCCAATCTCCTGTTGCTTGATGAGCCCACCAACCATCTGGATCTCGAAATGCGCGAAGCGCTAGCAGAAGCCCTACAGGAATTTTCCGGTGCCATGGTCATCGTTTCACATGACAGGCATCTGCTGAACTCAACCTGTGATCAACTGCTGTTAGTTAGCCAGCAAAATGTTAAAGAGTTCCCACTCAGCCTGGAGGACTACCCTAAATGGTTGAGCGAACACAACGCAACGCTAGTCAAATAATGCCTCATTCGGTGACGATGAAAATGATACAACGCTATCCAATAAAGAAAGAAAACAGCTGGAAGCGCAACAACGTCAGAAAACAGCCCCATTAAGAAAAAAAATACGACTACTTGAGAGCAATATGGAGAAGCTCTCAAAAAAACTGGCCGAAATTGAAAAACAGCTTTCAGATAGTGATGTCTATACTGAACAGAACAAACAAAAACTTCAGCAACTGCTCTTAGAAAAGGCCGAGTTAGATAAAAAACACGAAGCGGATGAATCTGACTGGCTGGAAAATAATGAACAACTCGAAAATATATCTCTCCTCACATCCCAAAACGGCTGAACTTTATATCTCTAGCTTCTTTTGTAGCCGCGATTCAATGTTTAGTTTGACTAGCGCGTTCGCGCCAGGAACACCCTACAGTAGGTATAGAAACAATTTTTCTCGCAGATTAGGGCAGGAGCCCGTAAGTAGAGCAACGCAGGAGCGGTTGCCGTGGCGCAAAGGCCGCAGAGAAAAAAACATAATATTTTCTTTGTTTCTCTCTGCGTCTTTGCGAGAATAAAATCGCTTTTAAAGTTTTTGACTATATTAAAAGGGTCGAATTTTCTCCTTGCCCTCTGTGCCTCTGTGGTAAATTGTTTGTGACCAGTTTATTTCATGCTCAACACGCTGACCGGTATTTATGCATTTTTTTATCGACATCGTCGTAACACATAAGAATATCTTTCACGAGATCACTGCGCACGATATCTTCATATTCAAATTCATGAACATAAACACCTTTTACCGCATGAGTACGGCAGATAGCATCATGCAGACCGGAGTAACAACGAATATCCGACTGGCTCAAGTCACCACTGATAACCACAGTAGATTGCTCACCAATTCGCGTCATAAACATTTTTATCTCTTCAGGCGTACAGTTCTGCGCTTCATCTAAGACCACAAATGAACGATTAAATGTTTTACCTCGCATATATGCCAGCGGCTCCACCGAGATGTTGCCATTCTTGATGGCACATTCAACCACGCCTTTACCCGCGTTGCTTATCAAGCACGATTTAAACGCACCGAAATAAGGATCAAACTTCTCATCCAGCTTACCTGGTAAAAAACCCATGCTATTACCTGCTTCGACTGCAGGTCGGGTAAATAACACACGATCGACATCGCCCGATATTAATGCTTGCGCTGCCATTGCTGCCGTACAATAACTTTTACCTGTACCTGCAGGGCCAAGTCCGAATATCAGTGTATGCGTTTTTATAGCTGACATAAACAAATCTTGCGCTTTGTTTTTTGCCTGTATGGGTTTAATTTTTTCTGCAGGGAAAGACCTGGGATCGTGTGACTGAAATTTGTAGGATAGAGATTTTTGAGAGCGGGAGGAAGGATATTGTTCGTTATGCGGAGAGGAGTGGAAATCAATGACTACATTATCTTCCGACAGGTAGTCTGGGTTTTGCAATTTATTTTTTTGTCTTTTCGCTCGACCATGCTTTCTCGACATGAATACACCTCGGAAATCAGTTAATAAATTTTTAAAATACGAACTATATAAATTTAATAAATACTCTATCTGCCTTTCAAACACCTCTTTTTATTTGTTGCGACTATTAATACATCTTTATAATTAAAATGCAAATAATTTTTTTAATTGTCTTTAGCATTCCATCTATACCTCAGTTTCTATATATTATGAAGAATCAGTTTTTAATTAATGTTTTGATCCTACTTTTTAGACTAGACTTATCCTATGGGTGAAGAAATACAATATAGCCGTTTTAATAAAACAGATTACCAGCAATTTGTTTCCCGCTTAAAAAAGGAAACTGAGTTACTTAAAAGCTGGTTCGATACTAACCACTTTTCTACTTCGAAATTAATGGCTGGTTATGAACTTGAGGCATGGCTGATCGATCAGGCGGCTAGACCACTCACGATCAACGAGAAATTTCTTGAACTTGCTAACAATGATTTATTAAGCCCTGAACTCGCCAAATTTAATATCGAGCTTAATGTTGAGCCAGAACGTTTATCCAGCAACGTGCTATCTATTTTTGAAAAAAAACTGGATACCTTATGGCAACAATGTTCAGACACAGCACAGTCACTTAATAGCAATATCCTCGGCATCGGCATACTACCTACCCTGCAGGACAGCGACCTTACGCTTAAAAATATCTCACTACTCGATAGATACAGAGCGCTCAATGAACAAATCTTGCGACAACGCAATGGTGTAGAGATCGAACTCAACATCAATGGTGACGACCATCTACAGGTAAGCCATAAAGATGTCATGCTGGAAGCTGCTACCACCTCACTGCAAATTCACATCCAGGTTCCAGCCGATGTCGCCACACGTTATTACAATGCTTCTGTTTTATTATCGGCACCCATGGTTGCTATCAGCGCAAACTCACCCTGTTTGTTCGGCCGCCGATTATGGCAGGAAACCCGTGTACCTGTGTTCGAACAGGCGATACCAACGGGTGGATATGGTGGCGCAGCATCCGGGCCTGTGCACCGGGTCAGCTTTGGTACAGACTATGTGCGCGGCTCGCTTTTTGAATGTTTTAAGGAAAACCTGGAACATTTCCCGGTTTTACTGCCAGTAAAATTTCAGGAAGACATGGATGAACTCAGACATCTTCGCCTGCACAATGGCACCATCTGGCGCTGGAACAGGCCCCTGATCGGTTTCGATGAAGATAAAACGCCACATCTGCGAATCGAGCATCGCGTTTGCGCAAGCGCACCGAGTACCATCGATAATATCGCCAATATCGCTTTCTTTTATGGCCTGGTTCACTATTATGCAACACTGGATAGGCCACCAGAATACGAAATACCTTTTACCGAAGCTAAAAACAACTTCTATCGCTCAGCACAGCTTGGACTAAAATATAAAACTCGATGGCTGCATACTAAAACAGATTCTTTACAGAGAATCATTTTAGACAAGCTGCTTGTTGAAGCTGAAGCCGGCCTGTACAAACTGGGCATCGATGAAGATGACAGCCAGCGTTACCTTTCTGTTATCCGACAACGTGTAGAAAAAAATCAGACAGGCAGTCAATGGCAATTAAACTTTCTTAACGCACATCAAGATGACCGAACCTTACTCACATTAAACTACCTAAAAAACCAGATGACTGGTAAAGCCATACACGAATGGGATATTGAGACGAGTCAATGTTGAATGAAATGAACCACATCCCCGATGCTTTTCTTGATACAAAAGCAGAAGATTTGCACTCCGTACTGCAGACACCAACGCTGCTTCACCTTGAAGGAACCAACCCACAGCCATTATTTATTTGCACATTATTACATGGCGATGAAACCACCGGCCTGTACGCCATACAACGTCTGTTAAAAAAGTATCTGAATACCCCTTTACCGAGAGCCATCTCCATATTTATCGGAAATATCGAGGCGGCAAGAGAGAATCAGCGCCGACTGGACACACAGGACGATTACAATCGAATCTGGCCTGGCAGCCATCACAATAATTCGCCAGAAAAAGATATGATGCAGAACGTAACTAATATTATGGCGAAGAAAAAACCCTTTGCCAGCATCGATATACACAACAATACAGGTAAAAACCCGCACTATGGATGCATCAACATCCTCAATCCGCATGGCCTGGTGCTAGCGTCTCAATTCAGCAATATCGCGGTTTATTTCACCGACCCTAAGGGCGTGCAATCGTCAGCCTTCTCAGATTTTTGCCCATCGGTTGTCCTCGAATGTGGACAGTCAAGCGACAAGTCAGGTGAAGATCACGCACTAGCTTACCTTGAGAAAATACTGCAGATGGATAATTTATCATCATTAGACAGTAGCAATCTCAAACTCTATCACACCATCGCCAGAGTCACTGTACCAAACACGACTAGCATGGGTGATGACTCAAAGGATATTTATTTAAATGCAGAACTGGAGGAGAAAAACTTTCAGCAGATACCTCAGGGTACTGAGTTTGCATCCATCAACTCTACAAAAGAGAAATTAATTATCGTCAACAGCGAGAGTCACGAAGATATTACAGATGAATATATGGAAGTAAAAGATGGCAAACTCAAGTTTAAAAAAACCATCACTCTATCAATGTTCACAACCAACGAACGAGCGATCAGACAGGATTGCGTCTGTTATTTAATGGAAGAATTGCGCATCGGTTAACTCTGAACTAAACATAAGACTTTTCCACTCCACAGCGTAACGGCCTAGATAACAGTTATTAATAAATATTGTTTATATTTGCGTTCATTTGCGGAAAAAGTTCTTACCTAAAGTCAACACATGACCGAATGTGCCAATCAAAATAAAAACGATAATATCAAGGCCAGATACCACGGATCAATGTCGCTTTAGCTACACGGTCGATCGCGATTGATAAAGCTATACTTCGAAAATCCGGCTTCTGGCCATTTGATTTTTCATCATCAAAAGATTTCTTTTCACCAACGACAAACTCTTGCCAACGACTAAAAACAACATCCACGAGTTTATTCATTCTTTTTTGTAGTCGGGCATTCACTTCATCAACATCCCATTGCTGGTTAGCCTGGTTCTGCACCCATTCAAAATAACTCACGGTGACACCACCCGCGTTTGCCATAATATCCGGTAGCAGATAAATACCACGTTCAGCAAAAATCTCGTCCGCTTTAGGTGTCGTTGGATCATTCGCCGCTTCCACGATTATTTTTGCTTTTACCCTGTGGGCATTTTCGGCATGTATCTGCTGGCTTAATGCCGCAGGAATCAAAATATCACATTCAATCTCAAGGAGTTCTTCATTTGTCACTGTCACTGTGCCAGGCATGCCAACCACGGTGCCATGCTCATTTTTAAAGGCCAGTAACTCATCAGGATCTAGACCCTCCTCACGATAAACGCCGCCCTGACTATCACTGGCAGCAATGATTTTTGCACCATTTCGGAAAAACGCCTGCGCTGAAACCGAGCCCACATTACCAAAACCCTGAATCACTATGCTGGCACCTGCTACCGTTTGTTGTTCAGCAATCAGTGCCTTAGATAAAAATCGCTCGGTGACATAATAAACACCATTACCGGTTGCCTCATGCCGACCATACGAACCACCCATTTCGATCGGTTTTCCGGTAACCACTGGGCGATTATTTTCACCTGGATGTAAAACATCATAGGTATCAAATATCCACGCCATGGTCTGCTCATCGGTATACATATCGGGCGCCGGGATATCAGTATAAGGCCCGATATTATCGGCCAGCTCCGAGGTAAAGCGTCGCGTAATACGACGCAGTTCATTCTCGGTCATTGCTTTGACATCACAGACGACCCCTCCCTTAGCACCACCAAAAGGAACATCCGCAAGAGCGCATTTCCATGTCATCAATTTTGCTAACGCGATAACTTCTTCCATGGTGACATCAGGATGGTAACGGATACCCCCCTTGCCCGGACCAAATACGCGATTATGCATGACACGATAACCCTGTATTGATAGCACCGAGCCATCGTCCATCTCGATCGGAAAGTTAACTATAGTAATACGTTTTGGTTTTTTTAAGAACTCGATCAAACCTTTCTTCAGCTTCTGGATATAACAGACAGCATGATCAAACTGTTGCTCACTGATAGCAATGGGGTCTAAATTTTCAGGCTCTTTTACTGGCATAAATATGTTCCTCGAGGGCAACTCTAGTAACAGCATGTCGACTGCCTTAATGGTACTACAACTTAGCGAGGTTACCGATACAAATTGACTTAACAGTAATCAGCGTCCGAGCATAAAATATATAGGTAGAAATCAAAATTACAGGTACAATTTATCTCGATGATGGCGGTATCCATCTATTATTTTAGTAATAATACCCACTCACAATGAAGAGTATTACATGGCATCACCATTAATAACTGTTGGCTGGCGCGAATGGACTGTACTACCTGAGTTAGGCTTACCCATGATCAGGGCTAAACTATAGATACTGGCGCCAGGACATCTTACCTGCATGCATTTTCTGTTGAGCCTTTTGAAAAAGAAAGAAAACAGTGGTGTATCAACGAGAACAAAAGATGAGCCATCATGAAAGACACAGATCAAGCAGAACAGGCTGGTTAAGAGCAGCTGTACTCGGTGCAAACGACGGTATTGTTTCAACAGCAAGCCTGATTATCGGGGTGGCCGCCGCAAACACAACGCATGCAGAGATTCTGCTGGCAGG
>CAWBXM010000014.1:0-14170 GCA_963792545.1 uncultured Gammaproteobacteria bacterium
ATTGTTCGTTTTGGCATAAACTTGTACGGTGCGCCAGCATTACGTGGTGAAGAGTTCTTCGCTTATCGGGCAAAGCACAAAGTTGAAACTATCGTTGGTGTTGGCCTTATCGTCCGTTTGCCGACAGGTGACTACGAAAAAGATAAATTACTAAACCTGGGGCAAAACCGTCTCGTGTTTAGGCCTCAACTCGGTTTCGTTCATAACAATGGTAAGTGGACAACTGAAGTGACTGGTGAAGTGGCTTTTTATACTAAGAATGATGAGTTCTTTGATGGCAACACCCTGGAGCAGGAGCCGATGTATATCCTGATCGGCCATGTCATGCGCAGCTTTAATCCTGGGCAATGGCTAGGTGTGAGCTTTGGTGGTGAACACGGCGGTGAAGCGACAGTTAACGGTGACGACAAGGATGATACTAAATTCAATATTGGCTGGGCGCTAAGCTATGCTCATCCTATAAATCGCCAGGCAGGCATTACGCTTAAATATATTGGTATTCGCCGACAAAACTCAACCGGTTATGACTCTAATACACTGGTAATAAGTGGTGCGTATGCGTGGTGATAATAAATAGTTATTTTTGTAGATGCCCATGATCGTTATAACTGAGAATCATTAGCTTTTGTCATCGAGCATTATTTCCCGGTTATCTATCAGACCCTATCTGGATTTATACAAATACAGGCATCAATTGATATAGGTCATTTATTCTTTACCGTATTTATAGAAAATAGTTAAGCTTTGATTTTCAGCGTTTTAGATGAATCGTCATCAATCACATTGAGGCCAGCAGGCAGGTTATTAACCGAGTACCAGCAGAGGAATGGTTGGAGTTGGCTCGACAGTCTGCGTTTGATGCAAAGCTAAATTATGTCAGCATCGACAGGGTAGATACAAAACAAAAAAGAGGCTGTATAGAATGAGTTCAACACTGACAACAAACCATCTTAGTGATAAATACAAGCTGGGCAGTCCTTTCGATCTGGATAATGATGTCGCCTATCATGCCTGGCTGGAAAATAAGATGGATGATTATCCGCAGGACATCGAAGACATCATCGTTGAAGTTGATGATCCGAGAAATCTTAGTACCGCAGAATATAAAGTTATTCGCGACCTGGTTAAAAAAACCAATATGGCGATCTATGCGGGTAATACCGGCGATGATCCTGATAAAGATATTCCCGATAAACTGGCGCAGCAGTTCAAACTATTTAATCCTGACGACAATATGGGGGCAGATGATGGCATTACTGCGCTAAGAGTTGTTGGTGATGAATGGCGTGGTGAATATATCCCTTACACCAATAAATCAATTCATTGGCATACAGATGGTTACTACAATACACTTGATCGCCAGATTAAATCGTTACTTTTGCACTGTGTTTCTCCGGCTGTCAGTGGCGGCGAGAATGCCTTACTGGACCATGAGATAATCTATATTCGCCTGCGCCAGGAAAATCCTGATTATATCCGTGCTTTGATGGAACCGGACGTGATGATGATTCCTGCTAACATTAGTAAAGACGGTGAAGTGATCCGGCCTGATCGATACGGTCCGGTATTTTCTATCCTGGATAGCGGTGACCTGCATATGCGTTACACGGCCAGAACGCGCAGTATCGCATGGAAGCCGGACGCGGTTGTGCAACAGGCAGTAACTTTGTTACATGATTATCTGCATACGGATTCGCCCTATATTTATCGCGGTACTTTGCAGTCGGGTCAGGGTTTGATCTGTAATAATGTTCTACATGATCGCTCTGGCTTTGAAGAAGATGACGACCATAAACGCCTGTTATACCGAATGCGTTATTATCAGAGAGTAAATGAGACCTGAATTACTAAGACATGAATTTATGAGACATCAATTAATGAAGCCCGAACCATGGAATGAACTGATTAAATTGTGAACCGAAAACCGCGACCATCGAGCAGATCAAACAATCCGCCGACTCTGCTATCGGACTGGCATCACCAGCTGATAACACGTCGACGGGTTTTGCTGGCCGCTGCCGGTGGCAGCCTGGCGGTTCTGTTTCCTCTGTCATCTATCTCTGCTGCAGAGAATAAGAAAAATGTTGATACCTGGCTGGTGATCGATGTGGTTCAGCAGCATCTTTTCCCCACAGAGGCCGACGCTCCAGGTGCACGTGAGATCAATGCACTGGCTTATCTGAAATTTGTACTCACCGATACCACGCTAGATATTGAAAGCCGTGAATTTATAACCAAGGGTGCCGTCTGGCTGGAAGATATGTCTTTTCAGATGTATAAAAAATCATTTGCCACACTGGACGAGAAACAACGCGAAAAAGTTTTGTTACGTATCGCCAGTAGCCAGTCAGGTGAGAACTGGCTGGCCACGTTGATGCTGTATATCGCCGAGGCGTTACTCACCGATCCGGTCTACGGTGGCAATACCGATCAACTCGGCTGGAAGTGGTTACAACATGTGCCCGGTTATCCGCGACCACCGCTGGACAAAACTTTTTTAAGGCTATTGGCATGAAAGATTTTGATGTATGCATTATCGGTAGTGGTGCCGGTGGCGGGCCGGTAGCGCTGACATTGGCCGAGGCGGGTTATTCGGTCGTGGTATTAGAAAAAGGTCCGTGGTTCACACAGGATGATTTTTATAAAGACGAACTGGCCTGCTGCCGTCGCAGTGTTTATACGCCCAATCTGCGTGATGAACAGCATGTCATCGAAGAACCTGCCGGTGATGAATCAGGGTCTGCCTGGTCGGCAACACCCACATCGGAATCAGGCTGGGACTTCTGGAATGGTAACTGTGTTGGCGGTTCCAGTAATTTCATGAGTGGTTTTTTTCATCGCCTGAAACCCGTGGACTTCCATCAGTTATCCGAGTTTGGTGCCATTGATGGTGCTAACCGAGTAGATTGGCCGATCAGTTATCAGGACCTGGCACCTTATTATGACAAGGTCGAAAAAGTCGTGGGCGTTTCGGGTAAGTTCCAGGCGCATAAAAATATCGAACCTCGCAGTGGAGACTTTCCTTATCCGCCGACCGCCGAACATGCGGTTTCCAGCTGGATTGATAAAGCCTGCGATGAACTGGGGTATCACAGCTTACGTGTGCCGCGGGCCATCCTGTCTAAGCCGGAAGGTGACAGGCGAAGCTGTGAATATTCGGGTTACTGCGGTAGTTATGGTTGTTCCTCAGGCGCCAAGGGCAGTTCACGTGCTGCATTGTTGAACCGTGCCGTCGCCACCGGTTCCTGTGAGATTCGCCCGCATAGCAAAGTCACGCGGTTGATCAGTGATGCCAAAGGCAAAATCAGCAAGGTCGAATATATCGACGTAAATAACAATGATGAAAAAAAGACGCTGGATGCACGGATCTATGTGGTGGCCTGTCAGGCGATAGAAACTTCACGTTTACTGCTAGCTTCAACCGGCCCTGCTTTTCCGGATGGGCTGGCAAACAATAACGGTCAGGTAGGCAAGAATCTATTGTTTTCGGCTGGTGGTTCCGGTTCGGGTGATTTTAATTATGCCGACCTGTCAGCAGAAAAGCTGGCGCAGCTCAAGCAGGTGGGTCCATTTGTTAATCGTGCGCTGGATGACTGGTACACCATCGATGATTCCAAACTCGCCAAACAGTCCCTCAAAGGTGGCATCGTTGAATTTTTGTTTGCACATCCTAACCCGACAGGTAAAGCCAATGATCAGAAATGGGATGGCGACAAACTGCTCTGGGGCAAACCTTTCAAACGAGAACTCGAGAAATGGTTTACCACTGATCGTAGCTTAAAGTTTGAAGTATTTAACGACTGGTTGCCAACCGATAATTGTTTTGTCAGCCTGGATAACAATGTAAAAGATCGTTGGGGATCGCCGGTGGCTAAAGTACGTATCGGTTACCACCAGCACGATCTGGAAATAGCTCAATACCTTACCGATAGAGGCGAACAGGTATTAAAGCAGATGGGTGCGGTGCGGGTTAACTCGAGCGTGAGTGGTTCACCGCCAGCAAACCTGGTCGCGGGTGGTTGTCGTTTTGGTGAAGATGCGAAAACATCGGTCCTGGATGTTGACTGTCGGGCACACGAGGTGGAGAATCTTTTTATTACTGATGGCAGCTTTATGCCTACGGGTGGCAGTGTTCCATATACCTGGACAATTTATGCTAACGCCTTTCGTGTAGCGGATAAGATTAAAACGCTGTAAATCAAGTCTATTTAACAAGGTAACCACAACTATGTTTGAGCTCATGCTTCTGCGTCATGCTAAATCAGACTGGCATAATCATACGGCAGATATCGATAGACCACTGAATCAGCGCGGCATCGATGATGCTGTTCGCCTGGGTGTTTACCTGAACAAAATTGAACTGACACCGGACAGGATGGTGATATCAGTAGCCGAACGTGCACAGCAAACAGCTCAATGTGTGTTAATGAATCTGCCGATGGCAGAACAAGCTATTACCATCGATAAGGAGCTATACCTGGCTGATAGAGAAACTCTGATAGAAACAATTGAACTCTACGCCGTTAAGGGGCAACGCTTGCTCATCCTGGCACATAACCCTGGCATGGATGATATTGTCAGTTATCTTGCCAGCGAGCTTCCCTCGCTATCGACTACCGGTAAACTGATGACCACCTGCACGCTAGCCTGTTTTCGTATAGACTCACTTGATGCATTGAAAAAACCGGGGCAGGGTGAAATACTGAATTTGATTCGGCCTCAAGATACTGCTGATCCTTATTAGTGATTCTTAGTTGTTGAACCTGACTGAAGAAAGAAAGGTTTAACTAAGAGATTGGCAGAAAAATTATGTTGGAGTTATTTTAAAGATGAATCATAACAACATGGGTGATAAAACTGGCAGCGGTGATAAAGGCGGCGACGATAATGACGGCAAAGGACCGAGTGAATTCTTTATCGGCCTGACGACGTTTATTATATTTCTAGTATTTATGACGATATGGATGTATTTCTCTGTTTAACAAGTTGTGCACATCCTGTCATCTCGAACCCTGCATGAGAGAGATAGTAAGTCGAAAGATTAGAGTTCTTTCCCAGCTAAAACAAATCAGTCACTATCTGGCTAACCAGACAAACGTTCATACACGGGTAAACTTTTCTGCAATAGTGCTTCGAGATAAACAGAAGCTTTATATGAATTTATCTTATCTTATCGAGTAAGTATTCATGGATGCGTGTATCGTCTGTTAATTCTGGATGAAATGATAATGCGATGTGTCTGTCAGTACCTATCATCACAGGTTTATCATCGTGTGTCGCTAATACGGTAATTTCTGATGACAGTTTTTCGATGCCAGGCGCACGGATAAATGGTGCTTTGAAAACCTTGCTGTCAAAACTCAGTTTTATATCTGCAGTAAAACTGTGAACCTGTCGACCGTAAAAATTACGTAGCGCTTTGAATGGCATCAATGCTAAAGGAGTAACGCGTTCATCATCAACTTCACTCGCCATCAAGATCATGCCTGCACATATGCCCATGACCGGGTTATTTTTTGAAAAAACTTTAATCGCTTCATATAAACCACTTTCCTGCAGTAGCAGGCTGATGGTGGTAGATTCACCACCGGGCAGGATTAATGCGGAACACTTTTCCAGTTCTGACACTTCGCGTATCAGCTGCGACTTAACACCCAGTGCCAAAAGACTATCGACATGTTTTTGATAAGCGCCCTGCAATGCAAGGACGCCCACAACGTTATTCATGTGTGTCGTCCATGTGTAATCTTCTGCAGTCTTTTTTTAGAGCCTACCAGCCTCTGACGGCCAGGCGCTCATTTTCAGGGATCTCGGACATCTCTAATCCCTTCATGGCAGGTTGCAGGCCACGACTTACTTCCAGTAATACTTCTGGATCGTCATAGTAGGTGGTCGCTTTAACTATGGCTACTGCACGAGCTGCCGGGTCGTCAGATTTAAAAATTCCTGAACCGACAAAAACGGCTTCTGCGCCTAACTGACGGACCAGTGCTGCATCTGCCGGTGTTGATATGCCGCCAGCAGAAAAATTAGGCACCGGTAGTTTGCCATGTTCAGCAACATAACAGACCAGGTCGAAGGGTGCGCCCAGTTCTTTGGCAACGGCCATCAGTTGATCTTTACCCAATGTGGTCAGGCGTCGCATCTCGTTTTGTAGTGCGCGCATGTGGCGTACCGCTTCAACAATATTGCCGCTGCCTGCCTCACCTTTGGTACGCATCATCGCAGCGCCTTCACCGATACGTCGCAGTGCTTCACCCAGGTTAGTCGCACCGCAAACAAAGGGCACTTTAAAATCGTGTTTGTATATATGATTGGCTTCGTCGGCCGGTGTCAAAACTTCAGATTCATCAATAAAATCAACCTCAAGAGCCTGTAATATCTGTGCCTCAGCAAAATGGCCGATACGGCATTTTGCCATCACCGGAATAGACACGGTATTCTTTATCTCCTGTATCATGTCGGGGTCGGACATGCGAGCGACGCCACCGTCACGTCGGATGTCTGCTGGAATGCGCTCCAGTGCCATAACCGCACAGGCGCCGGCCTGCTCGGCAATCTTAGCCTGCTCAGCATTGGTCACGTCCATGATAGCGCCGCCTTTTAGCATTTCAGCAAGACCTGTTTTGACTTTAAGCGCGCCGTTTAAAACATTATCTGTAGTTGTATTATTAGTCATAGTTACTCTTGAATTAGATTGCTTCAACGTTAAGGTCGGAAACGAGATTAGCTTAATCTTCGTAAATTTATAGCCTGTCGACCATGATGTAAGTCAATGAATGCCTAAATAATAATGTTGATAATGCGCATGTGCATAGTTACTTGCTGGTGTAGAAGTCTTTGTCCATGATATACGTGCATATTAATAACTAGTGTAACCAGGCTGCAGGGATTTTTTTCATGTTAAACGTCGAAGGCAAAGTTGTAGATTCGATACCGGATTACGGTCCGCCAGTATTGCGCTTAGGATTTCGCCTGTTCTTTTTAGCGGCTGCACTTTTTGCCATAATTTCAATGGCGCTGTGGGTAGCGAATTATGTTTTCTCTACAGATCTAACATTCTCGGCTATGCCACAAAATATCTGGCATGCGCATGAAATGATCTTTGGTTATACCATGGCAGTGATTGCCGGTTTTCTGCTGACAGCCATTAAAAACTGGACAGGTCTAGAAGTGCTGCGTGGCAGGGCATTAGCCTTTTTGTTTTTACTATGGTTACTGGCGCGAATATTGCCATTAGCAGGATCGCTGGTTTCTATTCAGCTAATTGCAATTATTGATGTAAGCTTTTTATTGATGTTAGCCGTGGTCTGCTTGCGACCGGTAATCAGAGTACGCCAGTATAAACAGATCGGTATTATCTCCAAGCTGTTTTTGCTGATGTTGAGTAATGTAATATTCTATCTGGGTATCACTGGTGTATTAGCAGAAGGTGTGCAGTGGGGTCTGTATTCTGCGTTGTATATGATTATTGCATTAATCCTGGTGATGATGCGTCGCGTCATGCCGATGTTTATCCAAAATGGTATCGATGGTGAAATAGATATTAAAAACCGTGCCTGGCTAGATAATGCCAGTCTGGTTTTATTACTGTGTTTGTGGGTCAGTGATGTGTTTACGGGTTATGTTGCTTTCACAGCCATTGCCGCCGCTTTTTTAGCGCTGTTACATGCCATCAGATTATCCGGCTGGTACACAAATATGATATGGCGTAAACCACTGGTGTGGATTCTGGTCGTGGCTTATATGTTTATCATCCTGGGGTTTGCTTTAAAAACATTATCGATCACTTCTGGTTTTTCACCCTTTTTATCGATGCATGCTTTTACTGTCGGCGGTGTCGGTCTGCTCACCATCGGGATGATGTCACGTGTTTCTCTGGGTCATACGGGCAGAAATGTTTTTCAGCCACCACCGATAGTGTCCTGGTGTTTTCTGTTACTGCTGCTGGCTGCCTTTGCCAGAGTCGTTATGCCGATACTTAATATGGAGTTGTATATTTACTGGGTTGCAATTTCGCAGCTGCTATGGATGCTGGCGTTTGCACTTTTTGTTTTTATCTTTGCACCGATGTTATTGAGTGCAAGGGTCGATGGCAGGGATGGATGAGTATGTTTTTTAAGCGTGTATGGCTTTTTTGCTCATGCAGTCTGAGATGCTGCGACAGCTATTAAAAACTACGCAGCTTATAAGCGGTATCCTCGGCGTTTATTTAATTCCTCCTGTGAGATTGATATTACAGGCGAATCGGCAGGTTGCCCATGATGCTGTGCAAACTCCAGTCTGGATAAAATTATATCTTCATCTTCCTGCGCTTCTTTAATTATTAATTCCTGCAGTCTTTTTAGTTCACTTCCATTTTTATATCCCTGTCCGAAAGTTATTCCAGATTTTGTTGCGCTGGCTATATAACCTCTGCAGATTTTTATCTCTCCAGTTTCAATGTTTTCACTGCGCATGCCTTCTTTTCTTGCCATGTGACAGCTAAATAATTCTTCTTCCTGTTGCGCGATTAACACACCTTTTAAAGTGTGTGACCCTAGCCACCCCCTTTTAGCATTTTTGCTAAAAGGACATTCTTTACATAATTTTGAACATACGGTTAAATTCATAATTATTCCCTGTTTATTATGCATATTTTCTATTTTAGTAGTTATGTTACAGCGCCTTACTGGATGTTAAATTAATTGTTCGAATTAATCTATCAGATTAATCGTCTTATTAAAACCATGTTTCCCCCAATATTTCTTGAGATATCTTATTATTTTGATGATTTATACAGGTACTTCAATAAAACATGCTACAGAAAACAGTAATTAATATTATTGATGGTATTTTTAATTCATTTGTCATTGGTAGAGAAAATAATCCTGGTTTGAAATTTGCTATAAGTTACTCCATCCTCGACGGTAAAAACGGCTAATTCAGGCATGTTTTATTTTTTTATATTTATACAGGTTAGTTATGCGCCGACTCCTGAAGCTCTCAAAAGGTACATTATTACAGGCTTTTACCTGTTAAGTGGCCTTTGCACATGTATGTTAATTCTTTAGTCTGTTATAGAATGAAAATAACATGTGTTTATGTCTGAGTTATCGATGATATTTATAGAATTAACTTCTATAATTTGTTGATTGTTTTGACCCTGTTACTCAACTATTTATTGCTTCAGGAATTATTATGTGTGGAATTGTAGGCGCGGTTGCCGAACGTAATGTAACCCCTATTTTACTGGAAGGACTTCGACGTCTCGAATATCGAGGTTATGACTCAGCTGGCATCGCGGTGCTGGATAAGGATAACTGTATCAGTCGAGTGCGACGTGTAGGAAAAGTAAAAGAATTATCCGATGCTCTGGAATCAACAGAGCTTAGCGGCACATTGGGCATAGCGCATACTCGCTGGGCAACACATGGTGAACCCAATGAAAAAAATGCGCATCCTCATATATGCAATCAGTCCGTGGTTATCGTGCACAACGGCATCATCGAAAATCATAGCAAGCTTCGTGAGCAGCAGAGTAGTGATGGTTATAACTTTACTTCACAGACAGATACTGAAGTGGCTGTTCACCAGATTGAACATTATCTAAAACAGAAAAATGATCTGCTTGCAGCGGTACGTTTGGCAGTGGCTGATTTTGAAGGCGCTTATGCACTAGGCGTAATGTCTAACAACAAAGATAAACGACTAATCGCTACCCGTCGTGGTAGTCCGTTGGTGATCGGTGTCGGCTTCGGTGAATATTTTATTGCCTCTGACGCTGCCGCTCTATTACCGGTAACGCGTCGCTTTATTTATCTCGAAGAAGGTGATATTGCTGATATCCAAATCGATGCACTGGTTATCTACAATGCTGAAGGTGATGTCGTCGAGCGCGAGATAAAAGAATCGGAACTAAGCGCAGATGCAACGGCGAAAGGGGAATATCGCCACTACATGTTGAAAGAGATCTATGAGCAACCTGCCCGTCTGGTTGATATTTTAGAAGGTAGACTCACCGATGGACTGCCACTCGATAGTGCTTTTGGATTCGGAGCTGAAAAAATTCTCGATCAGGTGAAAGCAGTACAGATAATTGCATGCGGTACCAGTTACCATGCGGGCCTGGTCGCACGTTACTGGTTAGAGGCCATTGCCGGCATTCCTTGCCGTGTTGAAGTTGCCAGTGAATACCGTTATCGTAAAACAGTATTGGCAGATGATACGCTGGTCGTTACCATCTCACAGTCGGGTGAGACTGCGGACACGCTAGCAGCGCTACGCGAGTTAAAAGAAAAAACCAGCTTAACATTATCCATATGTAATGTGCCTGAAAGCTCACTGGTTCGTGAAAGTGAAATAAAGCTGATGACACGTGCTGGACCGGAAATTGGTGTGGCATCGACCAAAGCATTTACCACGCAACTTGTTGCTCTATTGATGCTGGTGGTCACTCTGGGGAAACGTCATGGTTTGCCCGAAGAAAAAATAAAAGCCTTATTTCAGCAGGTATTGTTATTGCCCATGTTGATTGAGCAGGTGTTACAGAATAAAGATGCGATAAAAACCTGGGCGGCAGAGTTCACTGATCTGGGAAATGCGATATTTATCGGTCGAGGCATGCTGTTTCCTATTGCGCTGGAAGGTGCATTAAAGCTTAAAGAAATCTCTTACATACATGCAGATGCCTATCCTGCTGGCGAATTGAAACACGGACCGATCGCCCTGATCGACCCGGACATGCCCACTATTGCCATCGCTTCAATGGATGGTTATGAAGGAAAAATAAAATCCAATATTCAGGAGATTCTGGCGCGCGGCGGTAAAGTTTATCTGTTCGCCGATGAACGTCTGGATGTTTCGGATATGGGTGATAACTGCCATCTGATAAAAATACCTGCGGTAGATGCCGAACTCGCGCCGATACTATTTGCAATTCCGCTACAGCTGTTTTCCTATTATGTGGCAGTGCATAAAGGTACTGATGTTGATCAACCGAGAAATCTGGCGAAATCGGTAACAGTTGAATAAGGTTTTTTAGTCTTACTGAAGTTAAAAAATGTGTTGGATGCCCCTGAGTCGTCGTTGGAAAAGCTTAAAAGAAATTGTCCACAGATAAACGCAAATGAACGCAGATAAAAACAAACAACTTTAAAGTTTTTGCAGGTTTAATCAGCAGAACGTTGTATTATGTTGCGCTAACGCGACCCGCGGTATGAAAATTTATATTCTTTTATCTGTGTTCATTTACGTTCATCTGTGGACAATAGCTTTTGCTTTGAGTGAGTATTTTGACCGCTTTTTACGCCTTCATTGTATTACTCTTTAAATCAGTCATCTTCCATATCCACTGTATATAAACCCGACATAGCGGCACTGTTTAGCCGGGCGCGTTTTAGTAATGCCTGTTGAGCCAGAGATGTATTTTCTTTTTTTCCCTGCCATGCATGCAGTGCGGTTTGTTGCAATGCGCGGCCATAGGAAATACTCAGTTGCCACGGTGCATGTACTGACTGTTGGTTGATGGCATTTAGATTAATGGTGGCTTCTTCGGGGCCCTGACCGCCAGAAAGAAAGTTGATGCTGGGTACCGCCGTTGGTACGGTGCGACGTAATATTTTCAGCGTGGCCTCGGCAACTTCATCGGCTTCGGCGCGACGGCAGTCTTTGCCCGGTAACACCATGTTCGGCTTTAATATCATTAATTCCAGTGCGACGTTATGCCGGTGCAGGGCATTGAATACTGCATGTTGCACAGCTTCGGTTACTTCAGCATGACGCTCGATATCGTGGCTGCCATCCATTAACACCTCCGGCTCGACGATGGGTACCAGACCTTCTGCCTGACAGACAGCAGCATAGCGTGCCAGCATTTCGGCATTGGCTTCAATGCCCTGTCTGCTGGGTATATGTTTATCGATGGCGTAAACCTCGCGCCATTTGGCAAAACGTGCGCCTTGCTGTTTGTATGTGCGTAATCGTTCGGCCAGACCATCCAGCCCTTGTGTGATTAAATCGCCCAGTGATAATGCCAGCGTAACTGTTCCTTTATCAACTTTAATACCGGGAACGATTTTTTGTGACCAGGCAGCAGCTGGTACGGTAATGTTTGTATCGGTTTTATTTTCCAGCGTCTCCTCGAACAGAATAAGGCCGCTAATATATTGACCAAGGCCGGGTGTTGTTGCCAGCAGACTGCGCCAGATGCGTCGATTTTCTTCTGTGGATTCGACATTAATCGCTTTAAAACGTTTAGCGATGGTTGGTGAGCTTTCATCAGCCGCAAGGATGCCGCGATCTTTTTGTACCATGTCATTAATGGTAGTTTCCAGTTCAGATAAATATTGCATATTAGTCCTCCTGTCAGATTTATATCTTGAAATACCTGCTGTGATTTTCGTTATTTATTTGTGTCTGTTGTGTTAGCTTGCCATCACAATGAATGTGACTGTGCCACATCTTCATTTCACATTGATTACTGGTGTAAAGCTCTAAATTAATGAATGTTATATGAATCACTAAACCATATATCTATCAATATAAAAGGCTAATCCTACAAAGAAATTGTATGCAATCTGTGTGACAGCTATCTTGATATAGGTCACATGATGCCGGTGTTGTATCAGAGTTTTGATTTATGAAAAATCGATGTTTGTTTTGGTGGAGATATTCTAGCGAAAAATATTCACTGAAAGAAAAAGCAATTGTCCACAGATGAACGCAAATGAACGCAGATAAAAACAAGACATAAATCTTTTTTAGGGCGGGCACTGTCCGCCGTTTTATTCGTGTAGATGATGTATTCTGTGGGCAATGCCCGGCCTACGCTATAAAAACAATAAACAGTCTTTTATCTGCGTTCATCTGTGGAAAAAATTCTTTTAATCTTTTCGAACGACGGCTTAGTGTGGTTTTACCCCTTTAGCAAAAATTGATAATTACAATTCAGACGTCGAACGATGAAACACGGTGCTGTGGCATTTAGGGCAGGGGGGTATTTTGCCTGCTTTGTAAAAATGTAATTTTTCGCCACACTCATCACAGGTTAATGTTCCCGGACCGCTCATTTCACCAGTGTGGTATTCAGGGTGTTCAGCATTTTCTTTGAACTGCTGTAACTCAACGGTGGTCTTGTCGGCTACCTGCAGTAACATGTAGAAAAATTCGTTTTCCAGCAGTGAGGTCTCAAAACCTAACCAGTCTTTAATCTCGTGACTGGTCTCGGCAAGGTAGCTGATAGCGTGGTTTAAATCACGCTTTAACCACTGCGTCAGTTGTACCGCATCGTCTTCTGTCAGTTCGTCAATTTCAACCGCTTTGTCACGAGCTTCATCGAGGATCTTATGAAGTGCCGGCAGATCTTTATCTTTTAGTTTGTGCAGGTTTTCTGCAGCATTTTCGTATATGTTCTCGTAGGCCTTACTCAGTACGTCAAATGGATCACCTGTGTTTGATTTTTTCATTGTGTCTCCAGTTTAATCTGTCAATTTATTAGAATATTATCCATAATCTCTTAAGTATACTAGACATTATACTGCTGTTCTGAATCGCCAGCTTGACCATTTATAAAATTCAGTTATCACAACTATAGGGTGGCAACTACAGTAATCAATGCCCAGCAGTCACCAGATACATCCAGGGGTCGGTGACAAATAAAGATGGAAGGGGTAGAAGAAAGGGGGCAGGGATAAATGAGAATCAATTACAAAACTAAACACTTTTTATTTTGTCACCGACCCCTTTTATTCCCTTTAATTCAAGAACAGCTTCAGAGGCTTTCCGTTAACGCTCAGAGCAAGGTTTGAGGGGGAAAATAACCTGGCTTTCAGCGATACGTTCCGGCATGACCAGTCGCCTGCGACCATCTTGCCATTGCATCGTATAGGCTTTCTTGGCGACTTGCTTACCGCTGGCATCGACCTGATAATTGCCCAGTATTGAACGAAATGCCATGGTCTTCAGTTCTGCAGTGATATCATCCCTGTTCAGCGAACCGGCCAGTCTCACCGCGGCTTCCAGCACCTGGCCACCGCCATATCCATAGGCCATGGCTACGGATGGATTTATGCCGTATTTTTTCTTATAGCGGAAAGCGAAATCATAGGCCAGCGGTATTTTTGCACCGCGCATCCAGGCGACCGCTCCCATTATGCCATTGGCAGCACTACCTAGCTGGTCGCCGATTAAC
>CAWBXM010000015.1:0-21201 GCA_963792545.1 uncultured Gammaproteobacteria bacterium
GATCCGGTGGAATATCCGATGGACATGATACGGCAGACTTCAATCAATGAGGTAGCGCGTATGGATTTTGCAAATGGTATTCGCTCTATGATGCGACAGGATCCAGATATCATCCTGGTCGGTGAGATCCGTGACGAAGATACGGCAGATATGGCTTTTCGTGCGGCCATGACGGGTCACCAGGTACTATCAACCCTACATACAAACTCAGCTATCGGTACTTTTCCCCGATTGTTAGATATCGGCGTACTGCCGGATATCATGACCGGTAATATCATCGGCGTAATCAGTCAGCGGCTGGTTCGTTTATTGTGTCCACATTGTAAAAAAGAAAAAAAACCTAGTGAGATCGAAAGTAAATTACTGGATCTGGAGATCGAAAGCACGAAGCATAAAATTTATGATGCAAATGGATGCAGCCATTGCGGAAATACAGGTTATAAAGGGCGCGTGGCGATCATTGAAGCACTGCGCATTAATAACGAGTTGGACGAGGCAATCGCCAAGCGTGCAACGCTGGGTGAGCTAAAAGCGGTAGCAAAACAGACCGGATATAAAACACTGGCAGACGATGCTATCCGTTGTGTGATTGATGGAAAAACATCGCTGGCTGAAGTGTCGCGTGTTATCGATTTAACACAGCGCCTGATGTGACAGTGCTAGGTAAAAGAAAGTGCCTGATTATAAATTCAAAACAATAGATGCTGAAGGGAAAATTCGCAGTGACACAATGGTTGCCAGTAATCCAATGGAGCTGGAAAAACGCCTGAGCAACATGGGTTTTGATCTATTGAGTTATAAGCAACAGAGCAAAGCGGAAAAAGGTGCTTTTAACAGAAAAAAGATAAGCCGCCGAGAGTTGATCAATTTCACTTTTCATATCGAACAGTTAATAAAATCAGGCGTACCATTGATCGATAGCTTGAAGGATATTCGTGATAGCATCGAATATAGTAGTTTTACCGATGTGCTGCAGACCATAATCGAAGATATCGAAGGCGGTAAGACGCTGTCACTGGCACTGGCTGATCACCCGGTTATCTTTGATAAAGTCTATGTGACCCTGGTCAGAGTAGGTGAGGAAACCGGCCAGCTAGCAGAGGTGCTAAAAGATCTGGCTGATACTATACGCTGGCAGGATGAGCTGATATCGCAGACCAAAAAAATCATGATCTACCCGACCATAGTTTCGGTCATCGTATTGATGGTGGTTTCGTTTCTGATGATATATCTGATGCCGCAATTGTTACCGTTTATCAAAAACATTGGCGGAGAAATCCCCTTGCATACGAAAATACTGATTGAGGTCTCGGATGTTTTTGTGAATTACTGGTATCTGATTTTTAGCGCACCATTCGTTATTTATTTTGGGATAAAACTTGCTGCTATAAAGAATGTCAAATTCAAATACTACCTTGATGGAATGAAATTAAAAATGTGGATATTTGGCCCCTTGCTTACCAAGATAAAGCTGGCAAGGTTTGCCAATTATTTTGCCATGATGTACAGCTCCGGTATAACCGTACTTGACGCATTGAAGATATCAGAAGACATGGTGGACAATCTGGTGCTCGAAGATTCGATCAATAAGGCCCGTGGCAGTATATCTGAAGGTGTCATCATCAGTAAAAGTTTTGAAGCAGTGGGTGTGTTCCCGTCGATGATAGTGCGTATGCTGAAGGTCGGCGAAGATACCGGTGCTATGGATGACGCATTATTAAACGTAAGCTATTTTTATAATCGGGAAGTAAAAGAATCCATCGATAAGATAGAGCCCACGATTTTGCCGGTATTAACGGTCGCTCTAGGTGGGATCATGATGTGGATAATGATGGCAGTGCTGGGTCCTGTTTATGATGCTGTGGCAGGGATTAAATTCTAATGATGAAACGACTGTTTTATTTTACCGGCTATCGTCTCAGTGTCTTGCACTACAGAGGCAAAGAATTAGTTGGCAGTACTTCATTCGAGCCGACTAATAAGGGGCTGGATGAATTTCGTAGCTACCTGTTACAGACGCCGAACATCTCTGGGAAATTTCTGGTCGATGTGATCGAAGAAGATTTCAGAAAAGAAATTGTTCCACATGTTGGCAGCAAGGACAGAAAGTCAGTAATCAATCGGCTGGTAGATCGTTACTATCGGGCAAGTAAGAATTATTTTTATAGTGAGGTCATCGGCCGAGAGAAAAAAGGTAGAAAAGATGATGTAGTGTTATTGGGTGCGATGACCAATCCACAGTTGATGCAGCCGTGGATATCTATAATCGAAGAATGTGAAGTGCCATTGTCCGGGATATGGACTCTGCCACTAGTCAGTAAAAAAATATTGAAAATACTAAAAGCATCGACAGGTGTTGTTTTACTGGTCAGTCAGCAGGTTAACAGCAATGTCAGGCAGACCTTGTTCAGAGACTGCAAGTTAATGTCGAGTCGGCAATCTATAATCAATCAGGATATAAATGACATCTCAGGTATCGGTGATCTTGCAGCACCTGAGGTCAAGCGCACCATCGACTTTCTGCGCGGGCAGAATCTTGTGGGTCTTGATGAAGTAATTAATCTACATATCCTGGGCAGCGATGAACAGCTGCTATCCTTACAGAACGCATTCATCGCAAATGATAAACAGACTGTAACGATACATCGGATTGTAGATATAAATAAAAATCTTGGACTACAAGGTGTTGGAGAAAAGTTTTCCGATGGAATTTTTGCCTGGCTGTGCCTGGGTCAAGATTTTACTACGAGCCACTACGGCGAACGTAGGTTATTCATACACTACTACAAAAAACTGGCAGCTACGGCCCTGTATGTTTGTGGTTTGTTAATTCTGATAACGTCTGTGTTGGTGACCGAATCCAATATTTCACAAGCAATGGAATATGAAAAATCGATAACGCTATTACAAAAGGAAGAAAGTAATTATAAAGATTTGTATTCAAAAAAGTTTAAAGATTTCGAAGATGTTTTTGAAAACGCAGGGCTGATGAATTCAGCTGTCGATCTTGCCAATCGCATCAAGCTTAACAGCGCAACTTCACCGTTAGATTTTATGCTAACCCTGAGCGAAATGTTAAATCAAAAAAGTATCGGTGATCTATATATCGATAAAATAGAATGGCAGGCAGTTAATATAAATGAAATGATAAAGCAGGTTGTTGATGCCAATTTCACGGCAGATTTACCGGTGAAACATCATGCTGTGGTAACAGGGCGTATACTCGAGTCTGAATATAACTATCGTGCCTCGATCGAACAGATACAGGCAATCATTAGCTTCCTCAAAGCCAATCCACGTGTCGAGACGGTAGAGGCTTTGAAAATGCCAGTAGATCTAAGGTCGGAGAGTAAATTTGCAACTGAGTCTGGTGTAGATGTGAGGCAGCAGGGCGGTATAGATTCTTCTGGTATTTTTTCACTGGAGATAATAATGAAGGAACCCGGTCATGCCTGATAACTTATCGTATAAAAAATTTATACAGGGTTTGATGTTCTCGGCAGGCGTATTCGTTGGTGTGCTGGTGCTTAGTATTGCGATGCTAAGTATTTCATCCGTTTATATGGACGATATCAATCAGCAGAACCAGGACGCGAGACGCGCGATGCAAAAATGGAAAACAAAAATTAACAGCTCGGTGGAAAATAATCAGATCATCGATGAATTCGAAAGCAATTTTTTGAACCTGATAAATCAGGGCGTTGTAGGTTCTGAAAACCGATTGAGCTGGTTTGAAACGATACAGGAAACAGCAAAAAAGCGCGGCATGCCATCTGTCAAATACAGCATCTCATCACAGAAGGCACTTAAGCTGGCTAACCTGCAGGAAAAATACCGGGGTATCGATGTGTTTAAGAGTGTTATGACGCTCGATATAAAGATGGCGCATGAAGGTGATCTATTCGCCCTGTTAAATGATCTGGAAAAGGCTGATGGCCTGTTTTCTGTTGATAGTTGTGATATAAAAAAAGTCAGCAATAAAAGTGTTGACTCAAAAAATAATATGAAGGCGTATTGTGAATTGAGCTGGTACACATTTAAAAGCTCAAAAGCCAATGCGGCTAGCAAAAAAACGGGTTAATAAAATGCATATAAGATCAACTATATCGGTAGCACTCTGTTTTGTTTTTAGCTGTGTAGCCTGTACTGTTTACGCTACTAATTATGACTCTGCTGATTTAAATACATTATTTACTGATAAAAATCAGCGCGCGAATATAGATGCCGCACGTTCTGGTAAAAAAGCCACTACTGGAATAAAAAAAATCAGGAAAGTTGAGGTTTCGGGTTATGTGACACGCAGCGATGGTAAAAGCGTTGTTTGGGTGAACGATAAAAACACACTGGAAAGTTCAACTATTGATGGCGCGAGAGTACATCAATCCAGTATAGGTAAAAATAAAAAAGTGACCGTCACTTTGGATGGTAAAACAAAAAGTCTTAGGCCTGGTGAAAAATGGTATAAAGACACAGGCAAAATTGTTGATAACCGGTAATTCACAAATAGGTAAAAAAAAGCAGGATGGTCTGGTATTGCTAGTACTAGTTATCATTATTTTATTAGCTGTTTCTAGTTATTATCTTTCATCAATATCTGTTACAGAGATAAAGGTCGACAATATTAAACGTACACAATATGAACTGAAGCAGGCTAAAAAAGCTTTGTTGGATTATGCATCTATTGAAACCCTTATAGATCCATTGCGTGTAGGAAAATATGGTTTTCTTCCTTGTCCAGACTATGTCGCTAGTGCTTTACAAGAAGGCAAGCAGGATGGGAATTGTGGAGCGACGAATGTTAATCAAATAGGGTGGCTGCCAAATATCACTCTTGAGTCACCATATATAAAAGATAATAACGGATCCTGTTTATTGTATGCTGTTAGTGGAATGTATAAGCAGTCCCCAGAAACAGCCATGTTAAATGAAGATACGAATGGTTTCTTTCAAATTGTTGATGATACAGCAACACCAGTGCAAGGAGCGACTCCGGGTGACAGAGTTGTAGCAATTATTTTTTCACCGGGTGATGTTTTGCCTGGGCAGGTTCGTACGTTTTTATCAGGAAGTAATTGTGGGCGTAATTATGGAAATGAGGGTGCTTATCTTGAAGGTAACGGTGTAACAGATAACTCTACGGTATCAGTAATTGCTGATTCAATAGATCAATTTATTCATGCAACGCCAACTTCCAGTACTACAGCTATACCGTATAACGATCAATTTATTACTATTAGCAGGCAAGAGTTGTGGTCGCAAATATCTACGAGTGATGATTTTATTAATAAGATGAGAAGTCTGACGCAAGCGTTGGCTGAATGTATTTCTAGTTATGCGACAAATAATACATTTAATCGACTACCCTATCCGGCACCTATGAACCTTGTCGACTACCGTGTGAATATTAATTATGACGACAATCCAGATGGCACCAGCGGTTATGCAGGTCGCCTACCTTATATTGTTGATAATTCAAACGCTATTATTACTGTGGGTGGTGTAAATGATCTTTTTACGCAAGGTGTATGTGATATAGCTAATGGTAACTCGCAAGATCTAAATGTCGCTGATAGTGAATACCAGAGATTATGGCAAAATTGGAAGGACCATTTTTTTTATGCGGTATCAAAAGATTTTTCACCAGCTGCTATAGCAGCAAGTTGTGGCAGCGATTGCATTACTGTTGATGGTACACAAAGAGCAGGTGTCGTTATTTTTTCCGGTTCGAGATTAGATCCGCAGGTGCGTACAGGCCCTATTGGGCCCGATGTAAATACCAAGCAAAATATAATATATTATCTGGAAAATGGAAATGACACAGTATTTCCTGATATTGGAGGAAAAGGGGCCTATGCCAAAGTAAATCCAACTAGCAGTAATGATATTATGTTTTGTATAACAAATACTTTCCCGACAACAGTGGTTGATTGCACGTTATGATTTCCCATAGAGATAAGCAGTTGGGTTTCACGTTGATAGAGCTTGCTGTAGTGCTTGTAATCGTCGGATTACTAGCGGGTAGTTTCATTGGGTCTCTCGCAAGTAGAATTGAAACGACAAGACGCGATAATGCTATAAAAAAATTAGAAGAAATTAAGTTGGCGATATTTGGATATGCGGCAACTAACGCTCGTTTGCCCTGCCCAGCCATCGCTGCTTTGGGTGGGGGTCAAGAGCAACCCGTCGGCGGCGGAGCATGTGCGACTTTACATGGTTTTGTGCCAGGGCGTACATTAGGATTAAATGGTACTTATAATCGTGATAGCTTATTAATAGATAGTTGGGGTAATCCTTTTCGGTACTCCGTTACAGGCTCAAATGCAAATGCATTTACTACGGCACCGGGTGGCGGGGGGAGTGTTCAGGAAGTAGCCGCCGCTGCAGTCAATGGGCTAGCTGCACTATCTCCGAATATAGTGATTTGTGATGGAAACAGTGCATCAGCAACAACATGTGCCGGTGCAAATACGTTAACTGATACAGCCGTATTTACTATCCTGTCATTGGGAGAGGATGGTAGTGCTTTTGTAAATACTGTAGCGCCTAATTCTGATCAAGGAGAAAATGCATCGGAACTAGCTGTAGTCGCTAATGCTGCTGGTGAAAATCTTGCATATACAGTCGGCAATAACAGAGTTTTTGTAAGTAAAAGTTATAGTGAAATAGGTTCTACAGCTGGTCAGTTCGATGACTTGATTGTATGGGCGTCGCAGTATGCTTTGTATAGCTTTATGATGGAAGCAGGTAAGCTGCCCTGAGGAGGTTATTTTTTGTTAAGTTTTTGCTGTAGTTTCATATGAAGTGATTAATGCAAAGCAAACGTCACCTTCTATATTACGTTCGACATTCAATTCAAAACCATAATTTCTTGCCAGTTCATAAGACTGGTATAAACCAATGCCGAAACCATCGTTTGAAGATACAATTTCTTTGAGCAGATGTGGGTAAATCTCCGGGTCGATGGCGCTACCAGTATCAGTCACGGTCAGCTGCAAATTATTTTCTGATTTTTTCAGCTTGATGAAGATCTCAAGCCTCGGCTCACGGATACGTTTATTCCTGGCATTATCCAGAAGGTTCTCAACTACTGTAGTGAATACATCAACAGGTATATCTATATCATTATCGATGTCTACAGAGAAGTCGATATGCCGGTCGGAGTAGCGTAGTTGTAACTGATTCCACCACTGCATCATAGAGCTGTTGGTTATCTGCTCAGCTGATTCAGCCTTTGTGGGTGCGCGAAGTTTTTCCAGCGTCGTATTTAGACGTTGTGTTAGCAGGGGCATCTGTTTTTTCAGCACATCGATGATCTCCTGCATCTGCGCATCGTTATCATTCAGTATCTGGGTCATGGTCTGTGTGGCCTGCAAAATATTCTTTACATCATGAGTCAGTTTTGATCCGGTTTCATAGATGGCTTTCATGTGTGCCTGTTTTATCAGTTGATGCTCCTGCAGTTTGGCACGATAGTAAAAGATCATTACACTGAGCAGTAATTTTGCATGCAGTAATAATGATGGGCCAACCGGGCTGAAGGTGTATAGGCGGAGTTGTATTTTTTCATCATCGATGCTGACGGTGTAAGGCGAGTCTATACCTTTCAGTTTACTGTCAGCACTGGTTTTCCAGTGAACACCGCAAACCCAGTGTTGCTGCAGTAGATACGCAGATGAGGCAGATAAAAAAGTAAGTGGTCTTAGCGCAGAGTTTGCTTCCAGTGTTGATACGTGAGAGAACCACTGCTCAAAAGGCCCGCCGATGTTAAGTATATAGTTCTCCCATAGTTTTGAGAGCCCTCTGAAGCCAGCTCGTGGTGTCCATAAAAAAGCGGTAATCAGTAAAAACAGGCTGAGGATAATAACGCTGATCGCTAATGATTCAAGATATAGTTGCTGCGCCGTTATACTGATTAAGGCACTGCTCATACATAGAAAAGTAACCAGCAATACAACCAGAAACCCGCGAATAAAATCGACCTGTTTAGTGGTGGTGTCTTTAACGCGGACAAATAACAGTAACAGTGGCAGTAGCATTAAAGTTGTACTGAAAGCTGGCTTAAGTGATGGAGAAAGCGCGCTAAGCTTAAATAGTTCAGGCGTGGTAATGACAATCAATTCAAGAAACAGAACGATAACAGCGAGGCCATAAATCGCCCTGGAAAGGCCGCGTGCAAATATACGGCCGGTCAATAAAGTAAGCAGTAATAAGGTCCAGAACGCGTTTAGCCATGGGTTAAACCAGTAGACAAAAGCCGAGATTAAAAATAACAGGATGATCAGCTGTTTTGCAGTAAAACTGGATTCTGTTTTGACAATTGGCTGCCAGAGCAGAAAAAGGCCAAAGTGCACGATTAAAAAGCTTTGTGATATGGTATCGCTATTACTACCGAAATGGATAGCAGCAAGTAGACTAAATAACATTAGTCCTAATAAGCGATGCTCATTATTAAGCAGAAACTGACTGTTTGTTGGCATAGAAAGTTTTTAGTGATTTATTGCTTATATTGTAGGACATCAATACAAAGTTGGCAGTTATAAGCTGGCAGTTTGCAGTTTTTTAAATTTTTTTACTAGCAACGGTTATCTGCAAACTGTTAACTAAGGTTTTTATAGCTATAATGATTAAATTTTTAGTAGGAGGTAGGTAATAATCAACATGTTTTCTCAGATTTTAACAATTTCTCGATTCACTATTATCGAGTCATTAAGAAATCGATTATTGCTTTTATCGCTTTTGATTATCGCTATCAGTTTTGCCATGGTCGAATTTATCGGTGATCTTGCTATCACAGAACACCGGGAAACACAGATCGCCATACTCGCTGCTTTTTTGCGAATGTGCGCGGTAGTCATTACTACCTTGTTTGTGGTTTCGAGTACGGTGCGTGAGTTACACGATAAAACGCTGGAAATGATTCTGGCTATGCCGATACAGCGAAGCAGCTATTACCTTGGTAAATTGATCGGATATTTCTATATTGCCGCAATAGTCTCAGTTATCTTTGCTGCCCTGTTAGTTCTCTATGCTGATCCGGAGCAGGTTGTGATATGGACGATCTCACTGTTTTTTGAGTTAATCCTGGTGGTGGCATTGAGCCTGGTCATGTTATTCACATTTAATCAGGTGCCTGCAGCATTAACTGCGGTATTCATCATATACGGCGCATCACGCATCGTGACTTCAATCCTTTTAATGGCGAAATATCCCATCATCGCGCATACCTCGGTGGCGCAGCAGTTCATGGATAGTTTCATCGAACTGATAACCTGGTTACTGCCTGATCTGCATCGTTTTACGCAGACAGAATGGCTGACTTATAACACCGCCGACTGGGCTATCCTGTTACCTCTGCTAGGACAGACAGTTGTTTATCTGCTGCTATTGTCATTTATTGCGCTGTTTGATTTTTATAGGAAAAATTTTTGATGACCATGGTTTTTGTCCCAACACGTTAGATGCATTATAATTTCTTACATAAAGACAGGCCTTTCAACGATGTGCCTGTGTCAGTCAAAGTACTTTTAGTGCTTGCATTAGCGCTACAGCTGCTCTGGCACAGCCTGCAGGAGCCAGTAGTTGCTAAGGCAGAGAGCCTCTCAGCACCTTTATCAACACGTACTTATGTGATGAGTTCTTTGGGCGAGCCAATAGCAGCAGCCAAGGTTTTAAACCTCTGGCTGCAGGCATTTGATAATCAACCGGGTGTCAGCCTCTCATTTCATCAGTTAGACTATCCTCTGGTGACCAAATGGCTGGATACTATCCTTGAGCTGGATCCCGAGGGGTATTATCCGATGCTGGTTGCAGCTAGAGTGTATGGCAGTATCAAAGATCCGCAAAAACAGCGCATAATGACGGAATACATCTTTGATAAATTTAATGGAGATCCTAATAAATACTGGCGCTGGCTGGCACATGCAATAATAACGGCGAAACATGAGATTAAAGATTACGATCTGGCTTTAAAATATGCCGATGCACTGGCAGAGAAAGCCACTGGTGAGAATGTGCCCTACTGGGCGAAGGACATGAAGATTATCGTACTGGAAGATATGGGCGAGGTCGAGGCGGCTAAGATTTTAGTGGGCGCATTGATCGACAGTAATGAAATAACAGACCCGTATGAATTAAAGTTTTTAACGGATAAAATAGCCATACTGGAACAAGAACTGTTACAAAAACGTCAAAGTGTTGATAAGTAGACATATTATTATCAATAAAAGCATGTATATTTACTGCAAACCCGCATTTTATGGACTATAAAAGGTTGGTATGGTAATTGCTCTATAATTAAAATAAGAATAATAATAAATAAAGAATTGCAATTTAGACTGAGACTGATGGTATGAGTAAAGTAGTGAAGCAAAAAGGTTTTACCCTGATTGAAATAGCCATCGTGCTGGTCATCATAGGTCTGTTACTGGGTGGAGTGTTAAAAGGACAGGAGTTGATTAATACAGCTCGAGTTCGTTCGCTTAGCAGTAACATCGATGGTATTACCGCTGCCTGGTTTAGTTTCTCAGATCGTTATCGTGCGTTTCCGGGGGATTACTCGCAGGCATCGGTAAATTTGCCGAACATAACAAATAACGGTGACGGTAATGGTCAGGTTGGAGTTGTCGGTGTTGCAGATTCCCCGTTAGAGCGTGCTCTGGTCTGGTCGCATTTACAGGCAGCAGGTTATATCACAGGCAGTTATCCTGACCCTCTTGTTGCTCCAGCCGTTCCCATTGCTCTCGCTACTTACAACTGTTCTGTTACAGCCTGCCCTGATAATGGTTTTGGTCAGGGCATGGTTATTAATCGTGGTAACTTGCAACAGGGCGGTGCACTCGCTGCACCAGCACATGAGTTGATTTCAGGCCGAGCCATTCCCTCAGATGTTTTAGCTGAGCTGGATAGAAAGATTGATGATGGCACACCAGGCGCCGGAGCCATGCAGTTAGGTACAGCTGGTGTGGGTTGGGGGACTAATGCAGAAATCACAGCCTGTCAGGGCGCTACTGTGGATGCCTATAATATGCAGACGCCCAGTGATAATTGTGCGGCGGTGTTTAGAAATTTCTAATCTGAAATAATATAGTCCATGGTGAATAAAAAAGAGTCCAAAGGGGCTCTTTTTTTATCCCAGGAGATTGGAAGTATGTCGCAATGAGCCAGTGAAGTCGGTGCGACGAGGTGTAAATATGATTATTGATTGCCAACAAGTGATTAAACAATATGCCGGTAAAGTCGTGCTGGATAAAGTAGACCTTAAAATACAGCAGGGTGAGTTTTTTGGTCTGGTTGGTATGAATGGCAGTGGCAAGTCAACCTTGATTAAAGCTATGCTGGATTTGATCGGTGTAGATGCAGGCGAAATTACCATCCATAATATCTCACATCGAAAAGTAAGTTCGCGTGAAAATATTGCTTATCTTCCGGACCGGTTTACTCCGCCCGCGCATTTGACCGCTCAGGATTTTATTCAGTATATGCTGCGATTACATGGCAGTGTCTGTAGTCAGCAGCACATCGATACGGTACTAGATGGACTGGAACTGGATAAAGCTGCGATGCAGGAATCGGTCAAAAATTTATCCAAAGGTATGACGCAGAAACTCGGACTTGCTTCATGTTTGTTAAGTGGAAAATCAATACTTATCTTAGATGAGCCTATGAGTGGCCTCGATCCACGAGCACGTGTACTGTTTAAAAAACAACTGGCGAAGTTAAAGCAGCAGGGAATGACAGTGTTTTTTAGTTCACATGTCCTGGCCGATGTAGAAGAGATAGCAGATACCATGGCGGTATTGCACAACAATATGATTCATTTTTCAGGGTCACCAGCTGACTTTAAACGACAGTATCAAGGTGAGAATGTCGAGCAGGCTTATATGAATTGTATTGAAAAGAAAGTTGGCTGAAGAGATAGTTGTAAGTTATCAGTTAAAAGCGGAAAAACTGTTTTAAAAGAAACTTCCACGACTATGGACGGGAAGTCATTCTCATTAAATAATTATTCATTTTCTCGTAGAGGCGCAGAGAAAAAAACAACTATAAGATTTTCTTTGTTTCTCTCTGCGTCTCTGCGAGAGTATCAATCTATCTTTACAATAGACTTTCAACCCCTGTTTTTCTAGACCTTTACTGCCAACTATCTAAAGTTCAAGTTCCTTTATCTTTCTGGTCAAAGTATTCCTGCCCCATCCCAGAAGCTTAGCCGCATCATTTTTTCTGCCACTAGTTTTCTGTAAGGCGGTCTGTATCAATATTTTCTCAACGTCAGAGATTATCGGAGTGGAAATTTCAGTTTCACCTGATAACAGTTTCTGCTGTACCGTGTTGGTTAGTGCCTGTTTCCAGTCGTTAGTCGTTTCAGCACCGGCTTTTTTATCGTCTGACAATAGCTCTGGGGGAAGGTCTGAAAGATGGACGGTCTCTCCGGGTGTCATCACTGCTAACCAGTGACAGGTATTTTCGAGTTGTCGTACATTACCTGGCCAGGGGAGGGACGTTAAGTAGGACATGGCTTGATCGTCGATCGTTTTTATTTGTACGTCACCATTTTCAATAGATAGATCTTTGGTTGCTCGCTGTAAAAATAATTTAAGCAGTGCCGGGATATCTTCTTTACGTTCACGAAGTGCCGGTAGTTGTATGCGTATAACATTTAGACGATGAAATAGATCTTCGCGGAACAGGCCCTGTTTTACGTGTTCTTCAAGATTCTGATGGGTGGCTGCAATAACACGTACATTTACTTTTATCGGTGTGTGGCCACCGACACGATAGAAAACGCCATCGGCCAGTACGCGCAAAAGCCGGGTTTGTAATTCAGATGGCATATCACCAATTTCGTCTAAAAATAAAGTGCCGCCATCGGCCTGTTCAAAACGGCCTTTTCGTAATGCCTGTGCACCAGTAAAAGAGCCTCTTTCATGGCCAAATAATTCTGATTCTAAAAGTTCTTTTGGAATGGCAGCAGTATTTAATGCTATAAATGCATTATTTGCACGTGGGCTGTGTTTATGTAAAGAGAGTGCAACCAGTTCCTTGCCAGTGCCAGACTCACCCGTAATTAAAACACTGATAACTGATTTTGATAGCCGTCCTATGGTGCGAAAAACTTCTTGCATGGCTGGAGCAGCACCAATGATTTCAGGTCCTGTTATCCCTGTCTCATGGTGTGTGTCACTGTCCAGTTTTTTCTTGCATGCACGGTGTGCAACTTCAATGGCATCATCAATGTCAAAAGGTTTAGGCAGGTATTCAAAAGCGCCGCCCTTATATGCGGATACCGCGCTATCTAAATCAGTATGGGCCGTCATGATAATGACGGGCAGTTCAGGATACTCGGTAGAAAGCTGGGAGAGTAGTTCGAGGCCGTCGATACCAGGCATACGGATGTCAGTAATGATGGCATCAGGAGACTCGGTTTCAAGCTTTTTTAGAATGTTGTTGGCATTGTTAAAACTGGTAACAATAAAATCGGCAGCTTCCAGCGCTTTTTGCAAAACCCATCGTATTGAATCATCATCATCAATAATCCAGATAGTATTGTCAGTAGTCATTCATCGACTCCGTTTGAAGTGTTATGGGTAATAAGATAGTGAAAATAGTTTTGTTTGGTCTGCTGGTAAACTCGATCAAGCCATTATGTTGCTGCACCAAAGTTTGCGCTATGGATAATCCCAGGCCGGTTCCTTCAGCATGACCGGTGATCATAGGCATGAATATTTTTTCTTGCAGTTCTTTTGCGACGCCGCTGCCGTTATCTTCGATATCTATCCGTGCGGCTATCGGATAAGTATTCTGTCCAATTTTACAATTGCGTTGTGTGCGTGTTTTAAATTTTATAGTGGCTTGTGTACTGTTCTCAGCAACTGCGTTAACCGCATTTCGCGTGATGTTTAAAATCACCTGAATCATCATGGATTCATCTGCACAAATGTCTGGAATACTGGGGTCGTAATCAGAAATAAAAGAGACCTGGCTGTTTTCAACGCGTACCAGTTGACGGACATGTTCTAAAATTTTGTGGATGTTGATATTGGTTTTTGTGGGTATATCTCTGGGTCCAACCATGCGATCGAGCAGGTTCTTTAAGCGATCGGCTTCATTGATAATAATCTGTGTAAACTGTTTGTTTTCGTGGTCGTGTTCAAATTCTCTTTCGAGTAACTGTGCTGCGCCACGAATACCGCCAAGTGGGTTTTTTATTTCATGTGCCAGGCCACGCAGCAGACTTTTACTGGCTTCGTATTGGCTGATAATGCTATCTTCGTGGGAATATTTCTGCCGGGCTTTCAGCCGTATAAACTCGAGTAATAAATATTTGCCTTCAGGTTTGTACTGTATGGGTGAAACTGAATAGTCCACTTCCAGCGTAGTCTTGTTATGGATGAGCAGTTGATCATCGTAAACGGTGTAAGGATGAGATGAGATTAAAGAGCGCTCAAGGCGGTCGAAAAATTCATGTTCGTTAATGATAAGCTCATTCAGTTTTTTTTTGGATGCACGGTCGTTGCTGATGTGGAGTAGCATCTCAGCCGAGGGATTCATACAGTAGATCTTAAGATTTTCACCGATAACAATAACGGCTGTATGTAAATTGTCGATGATTGTTTGTGGCGAATTGTATTCTGTAGTGACCATAAACACCTTAATGCAACAATTGAGCCAGCTTTATTTAAAAAAGAGATATTAATCGCTATCTATATTTTCAATAAGTTAGATGATGATGAAAAATAGTGATCGAAATAGCAGAGCAATAACTTATTCTATCGCACCATAATGGTGCAATGCTAGTTGTTTTGATGGGCTTAGATGCCTGGGCAGCCGTATGATTAGCGGACTGGCTGTTGTGTAGCTTTAGGTTTTACCACGGAATTTTTGATGTGAACAGTGACGTTTTCGGTTTGTTTGATGATTTTGCCTTTCTTATTTCTAACTTGTGCTTGCAAAGTATGTTGTCCACGGTCGGTACGACCAATTTGCAGCAACAGACTCTGGCTGTTTTTGACCAGTGGCTTGCCATCCATGAGAAGCCACGTGGTGTGGCCTTGTTCAGTATTGAGAGCGGGGCTTAACTGTAGAGAAACCGATATCGTGACTGCATTCCAGATCGTTTGGTCATTTACAGGGGCAGTGATACTAAATTTATCGTATTGAGTTTCATCCTCGGCCTTATCTTCCGCAATAACTTCTTCTTTAGCTGGAACTTTTGTCGCATCAACGATGGTTAGCGACGGTGGTGTGAATTGCTCTGCATTTTCAAAAGGTTTGTCAGCATAAACGACATTACCTTTTTCATCTATGCCTTTGTAGAGCTCGGCTTGTGCGGTTAGAGCAGACAATGTGCCAACAATTAGTAAAGTCTTTAACAACAAGTTTTTCATGTTATTAAGTTTAGCTCTAATTCTATCAATCGCAATAAAAAACCCCGCACTATACAGTACGGGGTTTTATTACAGTCTTGCCTGGTGTTGTTACACCGGCATGTCCTGATTATACGCTGTAGTACATATCAAATTCACAAGGGTGAACCGACAAGCGGTAGCGTTCAACTTCTTCCTCTTTAAGCTTGATGAAAGCATCGATCATGTCATCATCAAAAACGCCGCCTTCTGTTAAGAAGGCACGGTCTTTGTCTAATTCACTCAATGCTTCGTCCAGAGAGAAAGCTACCTGTGGGATCATGGCTTCTTCTTCAGGAGGTAGGTCATATAAATCTTTAGACGCTGCTTCGCCTGGATCGATCTTATTTTTGATGCCATCGAGGCCAGCCATTAACATAGATGCAAAGCACAGGTAAGGGTTAGCGGTGTTGTCACCAAAGCGAACTTCGATACGACGGCCTTTCGGATTGTTAATGAAAGGAATGCGAATAGCAGCAGAACGGTTGCGCGCAGAGTAAGCAAGCATAACCGGTGCTTCGAAACCAGGTACTAAACGTTTGTAACTGTTGATAGAAGCATTAGCAAAAGCGTTAAGTGCTTTTGCATGTTTAATGATGCCGCCGATATAATATAGTGCTTCCTGAGAAAGGCCGCCGTACAGATCACCAGTGAAAAGGTTTTTACCATCTTTGAAGATAGACTGGTGAACGTGCATGCCGTTACCGTTATCACCGACGATTGGTTTAGGCATAAATGTTGATGTTTTGCCGTAAGCATGTGCAACATTATGTATAACATATTTGAAAATTTGAACTTCGTCAGCCTTGCGAACCAACGTATTGAATACAGCACCGATCTCACATTGACCTGCAGTACCCACTTCGTGGTGATGTACTTCTGATTTACAGCCCATCTCATCCATTACCAGGCACATTGATGAACGCAGGTCCATTAATGAATCAACAGGTGGTACCGGGAAGTAACCGCCTTTTACACCAGGGCGATGACCCATGTTGCCGCCTTCATATGTTTCATGGGTTGACCATGCAGCTTCTTCTGAGCCAATTTTAAAACTGACTTCACCCATGGTGTCTTTCCACTGGATGCTGTCAAATACGAAAAATTCGTTTTCAGGACCAAAGTAAGCAGTATCACCGATACCTGTCGATTTCAGGTACGACTCAGCACGTTTAGCGATAGAGCGTGGGTCGCGGTTGTAACCTGTCATGTCTGAAGGTTCGACGATGTCGCAACGGATGTTAATGGTTACTTCTTCGCAGAATGGGTCGACAACCTGTGAATCGCAATCTGGCATTAAGATCATGTCAGATGCATTGATGCCTTTCCAGCCAGCAATAGATGAGCCGTCAAACATTTTACCGTCTTCCAGTTCTCCTTCATCGATGGTGTTAGCGGGAACGGTTACATGCTGTTCCTTGCCTTGTGTGTCAGTAAAACGGAAGTCAACGAATTTAACGTCTTGTTCCTTAATCATATTTAGAACGTCAGTTGCAGACATTTTAAGCGCCTCTAATAAATAGTAAGTAGTAATAATCCGTGCGTAAAACTTATTACAGTTCAGGGTTTAAAATCCATGATATTAACCATGGTTATAAACCCTGGGGCTGCAACGTAGAGATTCGCCCGGCGTTGTTTTTTGTGTTTATCCGAAAATTATTTTCGGGAAAAGAGCCTTTAATCAGCGCTGTTGTTTTTTTTGGCTAAAACAGCGTTCATCAAAGGTCCTTTTTACAGCGTAGATTTTGCACGAAACGTGCCAATAAAGGAAACCCTATTATATGGGCCTTTTTAGGGCGATGTAACAGAATGACGCATCATTATTGTGCGACTTTTAAAATATTGCACTGTATTGGTGCGAGTTGTCGTCGAAATCAATAGAACTTAAGCTGGCTTTCACCAATGTAGTCTAATTTTTTAGTTTCTCGTTTGAAGTCCCGTTGCAGTGTTTCAGCATCTTCCAGCTTCTGTAAATATTTAAGTGCCAGACCTGCCTCGACATAAATATGACCGTCAAGGTAATGCAGTGTCACATCATCAATGTTTTTCAGGATATCGTGTTTGGACCAGATCTGGTTAAGAGTGAGTAATAACTCGCTGCGCAGTGGTAAATTTATACAGCGAGCTGAGCGTTCATCGTCTTCCGGGTCGATGTGTACGGTCACATCATTGATGGCATCGAACTTGTTAATCAGTGCTTTTTCGACTCGTTCAGAGATATGGTGGCCTTCTGAGACGCTAAGTTTGGGTGATACCTGGATGTGAACATCGACCAGTGCGTTATGCCCCATGCTACGGCTTCGTAGCAGGTGCAGCTCACGTACATCATCGATATCGAGAATCGTGTGTTTTATCTGCTCGACTATCTCCGGTGCCAGCGCGGTATCGACCAGCTCCTGAATGCTCTGTCTGACGAGATCTACGCCGATTTTTGCAATCATGAAGGCAACCAGTAACGCCGCCACTGCGTCGAGTAAAGGGTAGCCATAATAGGTGCCGCCAATGCCAATAAACACGATGATCGATGAAATGGCATCGCTGCGATGGTGCCAGGCGTTTGCTTCTAGCATCTGTGATTTGATTTTTATAGCAACACGTTTAGTGGCGTGGTACAAGATTTCTTTACTGAAAATAGAAATAGCAGCAATGATCAAAGTGTAAGGGTGTGGCGTAGGTGGCAGTTGGTCTATATTAAGACGGTTGATGGCTTCGATGCCTATGCCGATAGCAACGCCAGTTAATAAAATTCCCAGTGCAACAGTGGCCAGTGTTTCGTAGCGTGCGTGACCATAGGGGTGATCTTCATCCGCGTCCTCACCGGCATGTTTGGCTGCGAGTAAAACCATGCCGTCACTGGCGAGGTCAGACAGTGAATGCAAACCATCAGCGAGTAATGCCTGAGAGTATCCGAGAATACCGCCGGCAATTTTTATCACCGATAGTACAAGGTTTACCGCTACTCCCCACAGAGTAATGCGGTTGGTTTCATGTTTACGGGATTCTAGGCTTAAATTCATTACAGTATTTTGATGGGCATTGATATCTGGCGCAAGTTAAATTTGACCTGGTTATTATCACGTATCGTTTCTAATCGATTAACTAGTAAGTGCTTAGCAGGTTTTCGGGCTATTCGTGTTTATCGGCAGAAAGGGTATTTATGTTAACGAATGCTTGCGCAATATCGTCAAAACTTTCCGTGTCATAGGACGTCGGATTCGACCCACTGGATAAGTTTCAGCTGATTATCATCGAGCCGTTGTTGGGCCGACGACTGTAGATTTTTATGTACCAGTAAAGCCAGCTGGTGTTTGTTATTGATGGTTGCGATAGTGATCGCTTTATCTCGTAATTTTTTCTTTAAGCGCTCAGCCAGTGTTGCTGGCAGATTTGGCATGTCACAGGCAATGATGAGAACTAGCTCATGCATGCAGTGTGGCAAGCATGCTGCAATGCCTGAAAGTGGGCCGCGGTAGTCTAGCGAATCGTCAGTGATAACTTTGTCGCTGTATTGTTGGTAGCGTTCCGTATTACGGTTGGCGCTGATTACAATATCATCAACCTGCATCTTTACAGACTGGATGACATGTTCGATTAAAGGTTTGCCATTATAATTTATCAGACCTTTATCTCTGCCACCGGCACGTGTCCCCTGTCCGCCGGCTAAAATGATGCAACTGATTTTAGCCGTTGCCGAACTCATGAGAAAAAATAAAGCAACCAGCCAAGGTGGGTGGCAAGCAGGATAGTCGAAACGTATTGCCAGAATAACGTTGGGTTATTTTCGAGCAGTGGTGCACTGTGTTGCATGAGAGTGGGATTAGTCTGCGTCGGGTCAATAAAGATCTTGGAGAATGTAGTATAACGTGAATGGGTTAAGTTCTGTATTGGACATCGTTGCATCAGGTGTAATTATGCACTGATTGAGTGCGGAAAGTTATGGAGGTGGTTGAATACAGTGCAAAATATGCGGAAAGTTGTAGTCAGAACCAGGAATAACGCATAAATCTTCTGGCATGACAATTGCAATAATGTATTTATCTATAATGCTTAAATTAAGAGTAAGTCGTGGATTTGATCCTGGTGGCAGATTGTCTCGATAGTACGCAGCCGTTGTTAAAGGTAGCGTCGAAAGCGGGTTATCGCATAATGAAATTAATCGAATCGAATGATGATGTCAGCCGGTATGTCACATCGTTACGCCCTGACGTGCTGATATTTATCAGCGATGAAATTGACAGCCGGTTATTACGTCAGATGCGCGCAGTAACCGAAAAGCAACCAACCCCTATGATTGTTTTTACCCGTGATTCACAGGCAGACTCTATCGATACGGCTGTAAAAGCCGGCGCTACAGCCTATGTCATAGACTGTAATGATCCGGAACGACTGGGTTCACTGATCGGTGTTGCAAAAGCACGGTTCAATGAGCAGCAGCGTATGACAAAAGAATTGCTTGAAACCAAAACAGCGTTGCAAGAGCGTAAGAGTATCGAAAAAGCCAAGGGTATTATTATGAAAACGAAAGACCTGAGTGAGGATCAGGCTTATAGCGCGATGCGTAAGCTGGCAATGAACCACAATAAACGTATCGGCGAAATTGCAGAACAGATTATTTTTGCAGCGGAAGTGCTGGTTTAGGTTTTGTAAACGCATGATATAAAATAATCATGGCCTGTTAATAGTTTTGTAACTTATATCCCGCATAATTTTATAACCATTATTTCATACTATAAAACAGGTTAAAAATGGGCTGGCTTGAAAAATCGATAGATAAACAACGCAGTTTTATAGAAGGGCTGTTGCTTGATCCTCTGAGTCAGGTCGCGGGCATATGCGCGTCTAACTGGAGTGATCGGCAACAGCTGGACAGTGAGTTGAAAAATTTCCTGATTGAAAAACCCGATCATCGTTGCTGTCTGTTGTATGCAATTGATAAAGATGGCCATCAATATAGTAGTAATGTTTCAGATGTTATCGTCGACGATACTATTATTGGCCAGGACCTTTCTAACAGGTCCTATCTCGAACGCATCGATATGCACAACGGTGAACAGCTGTTTTTAAGCGAAGTTTATATTGATAAGCAGACGCGAAAACCCTGCATAACGGCACTGCACTGTATCGAAAAAAATAATGAGATTATTGGTTTTATTGCTGCAGATTTCGGCCTGCAGGACTTGCCATTGAAAACCGTCGATGAGATCGAATCACATGAATGGAGGCAGGTTAAAGGCGACCCTTCTATCCGTGGCAATCTGTTTCAACAGACCCGAAGCCGTAGCGCTATGGACGAGCACATAGATGAAGTGCTCGATGTTGTTGAATCACTGATAACCGAACAGGGTATTTTTCATGCCAATCTACATTTTGCCAGTTCGCGAGCCACCTTGTGGCCATACAGTGATCCGTACCGCTATCGTCTTCATATCCTAAACGAGATTATTGATCCAAAAGTTTGCCTGGTCTATGAGAAAACACGCTACCCTGAAAACGCGATGGTACCGGTTAATATGGTACACAGTATATTAAAAGCGTTTAAATTATTGCGCGAAGCGGATGAGAACATCTACCTGCGTGCTGCCTCATTAAATATTATGAATGGACTGGTTGGTCTTAACTTTTCCTGTGATGGCTCGCACTATATGCCAGCAGACGAGTTCCTGGAAAAAAATCTGAAGTTCTGGTTTGGTGTGGGCGCACAAAGTCTCTGATTATTATCTGATCGTGATGGCTGATGTAAAAGTAAACGAATGGTTGCGCACAGTTGTAGTGTGAAGAGAAAAAATGTGGTCGAACATCC
>CAWBXM010000016.1:0-23733 GCA_963792545.1 uncultured Gammaproteobacteria bacterium
ATGTAGCCTTGACTCAACCTGGTGTTTGTAGTTCATGAAAATTATTTCGCTTGCGCGGAAGTACTATGAGAGGTTTGGCAATGAAACGAATTCGTAAAGGCGACCAGGTTGTTGTGATCAGCGGCAAAGACGAAGGTCGACATGGCACTGTATTAGTAGTGCGTGATGATGACCGTCTGATTGTTGAAGCCGTTAACATGGCCAAGAAGCACGTGAAAGCTAACCCGATGCAGGGCGCTGAAGGTGGCATCGTCAAAAAGAAATGCCGATTCACATTTCCAATGTGATGTTGTTTAACGCGATCACTAATGCGAGATCGGGTAGGTTTTAAGATGCTTGAAGATGGCCGTAAAGTACGCTGCTTCAAGTCGAATGGCGAAGTAATTGACGCATAAGCTTGCCGGAACTCAGGTTTGAACCATGACTAGATTAGAAGATTATTACCGCAACACAGTGATCAAGCAGTTGATGGAGAACAGCGGGTTTAAAAACCACTGACGTGACTTTCAAATCTCTCATTTTTTCGTTACGTTTAATTCCACAGTGTACATACCTGGTGCTGTCAAGACTGTCCTTTCGTTCCGATCTGGTGCCATCCCGAGCCTCAGGGACCGTAGTTTCCTTCAGTGCCGATACGCCGTTGACACCCCGACTGCATTGTTCGGTGCAGTATTCTGGGGGACGTTGTGTAGCGGAGCCATCTTTTGGGTTGTAGTTGGTGGTATTGTCTTTTTATTGGTTTGGGATGAGGCAAGAGAGGTAATGTATCCTCTTATATCAGCCTTGATTGGAGTCGTCGTCACCATTGTTATTAAGACAATAATAATGCAGACATTTCGGATTAAGTGGTTTCGAGGCTTCTACAGGAGGAATCCAGCTGGGTTAAAACTTGACTCCTGATGAACGATAGCCATCTGCACCTGTATCGGTACACCCCAGCGCTGAAAACTATCTTTGGAATCATCGTACCAGTCATCTTTCTCTCTGAATATCTCGCAGATGTCGTTGATATTTTTCGGCGGTGATGATGAGCAACCCGCTAACAGGATAAAAGTTATTATGATGAAAAGTTTTAACATACGAAAATATAGTTGGCAGTTGGCAGTTGGCAGTAATTATAAAATAGCTTTTATTTTTAACTGCATACTGATGACTGCCAACTATCTTCTAAAGTTCCCATAAACAATCGCAGCTTCAGGCTGACTGCTGCTCACTGTCAACTTCCGTTTTATCAAGCCACTCTATAAACAGCTCATAACATAGAGCAAGGATTATCGCACCTACGAACAAACCAATAATTCCAGACATTAACATGCCGCCAATAGCGCCTAGTAATATAACCAGCATCGGCGTCGACATGCCGCGGCCAAGAAATAATGGCTTCAGGAGCCCATCACTACTACTAACGATAAGACAGTAGACAAGAAATATTACGGCAGGCGTGGTTTCAGCGACAGAGAAGACATAAGCACTAACAAAACCCAGCACCAGTATAGGCGGCAGTTGAGCAATAGCCACAACCAGAACAAGCAATGACCATAAACCCCAGCCGGGCACAGCCATTACCATCATGCCTAGTGCTGACATTACGGCCTGTATAGTCGCAATACCAAGCACACCTTGCGCTACACTGCGAATTGTCGCTTGAGCCAGATCAACATAGGTTTTACCTGATCCTTCATGTGTCACCCGCGAAAAAAACTTAACGGCAATGTTATATGCTCCAGGCCCATTGGCGACTAGAACACCGGAGATAATTATCGATACTATAAACTTTAAAATTCCACCCGCTGCACCTGCCGTTAGAGAAAAAAGTTCTTTAGCTATTGTTTTAGTGCCTTCTTTATACGTTGTGAATGTTGCCTCCAGGTTTTCCGAGGCCTGCAACCACACCGCATAGGTTTTCTCTCCGATGACTGGCCATTCTTTAACACTGTCATTCGGTGGAGGCACATTCAGCGTTCCCGCCTCATAACGTTCAGAGATAACACCGGATGTTTCAACAATAGAGTTCGCAATCATCACTGTTGGGGTAATTAATATCGCAAGAGCCAATAAAGTATAAATGATAGCCGCTAAATTATTCCTGCCACCCAATACTGACTTTAATCTTACAAATAAAGGATAGATGGCAACTGCCAGGATAACGCCCCATATTACTGGTACGATAAAGGGTGCGACAATTCGAAAACTCAAAGTGGCGAGTAACAGCAATAAGCCTAGTCTTACAGCGGCTTCGATGGCGTTACTGGTGAAATCTGAACTTTTCATAATGGATCTCTTTAGTTTTATTTTTTTACTTCATGTCTACGGCTGGAGTATGCAATGCTCAGATAATCTACAGTGAATACTATTCAAGTCAAGAACTTTACGATTTTAATACTGTTAACAAACGATGATGATATTGCTTGCTGCAGGTACATATCGATACTCAGCAGATATTGTTGTAACGCCCGCACCCTTACCCTTAACATCAGCTGTGTGGTCAGCGTTTTTTATACAGCACCCAACAACAAGTGTCTCTCTAAAAGAAATAATATATGATACAGATCAATATATTAACGATACTTAATATGTATGCTACCAATAAAAATACAGGACATAGATATGCCAGTAATACACACATCGGCACAAACTATTAAACCGTCAACCAGCCTTCTCAGAGCCGTCGTCACTGGCGCGCTACTGGGCAGCATATCCAGCCAGGTTTTAGCTGTTGATTTCAACGGCTTCACCCTTTCCGGCGACGAACGCGCGGGCTGGGTCTCATATGACTATGGCAATCCAAACGGATTGCCTAACATCAATAGAGGTCATAAAGATTCTGACGGCTTTTATGTAATACCAAAGTTATCATTACAAACGCCTGACTATAACGGATTTAATGCGAAAATTACCGTTGCTGGCGCCACAGACTTTGGCATTAATGGCGATAACGACCAGTCAAGAGACTTCGTCTTCGACCCGGTAGAAAATAAGTCATTTGTCATCCTGCAAGAGCTTTATCTCGAATACGATAAAGGGCCAAACAACGCATTGATCGGCCGCAACGAGATCGTTACCCCGATGATCGATTTTGACGACTGGTATATGCTGGGAAACAGTTTTGAACTGGTAAAATACACCAATACAAGCCTGGACAATACGGCGTTACATGTCGGCTTCTTCAACCAGATGGCAGGCGTCTGGGACAGTGGTGCAAATGGTACTGAGTTTCACTCCATGTCTGACGCGAGTTTTGTACCGCAGTCCAATAAAGACGAAGCCGGTGATACTGGCGTGTACTATGCCGCGGTGGAATATAACGGTGACAAACACCATGGACAGCTATGGGAATACTATGCAGAGGATCTATACAACACTCTATTCGGACAGTACAACTACAAAAGTGGCAGCGATAAATATAAATATGACTTTGGCTTACAGTTCATCGACTGGGCTCAGGTTGGAAAACTAAAAGATAGCCCGACCAAAATTGACTACAGCCTGTATTCGATCAAATACGATGGCAATATGGATAACGGTTTCTCCTTTGCCACCGGCATATCAAAATATAGCGATGGTGAAGGCCAGGGCTCAACCCTGGGTGCATGGGGCGGTTACCCTTATTTTGCCAACGGTATGATCTTTCACTTTTTTGAAACCGGCAGTTTACAAAATGCAGAATCTTATAAAGTACAGGGTGGTTATGACCTTTCAAAGGTCGGTGTAGATAATACTGTTATAAAACTGCGTTACACATACTATGACCTGGACTCTAAATACTCTTTTGCTAGCGATGGACAATCGCAGAGCAAGATGGATATGCTAGGCGCTCAGATTAATTACCGCTTTATGAAAACCGGTTACTTTAATGCCACGGTTGAACAGCATTACGCTGATCATGAAAAAACAGTCACAGCGGTACGCTTGATCGGTGGCTATAAATTTTAAATAAACATACGCGGATACACGGGTACAACCGTACCTGAAAGATAAAATCATTAATCAGCCGGAGAGATAATATGCAGAACAGATTTAAACACATTGGCTTATCAAAAATCAGCATCACGATATTTAGCTTCCTACTGATTTTTTCACTCAGCACCGCTTACGCATTTGATGACTCATCATTTAACAAACTCAGCGCAGCAAATATAACCAGAGTATTGAATGCCGCACATGAAAAATTCAAAGACAATAAAGACGGAAAAAACGCCGATTATATTAAAGCTTTAGCCGACGTTGATCCAAAACTGTTTGGCATCACCATCGTCACCGTCGACGGTGACGTTTATGAAGTCGGCGATTATAAATCAGAATTCTCCATACAGTCGATATCAAAAGTATTCACTGTCGCAAAAGTCATGCAGCAACGCGGTGCAAAAGCGGTACAGGAAAAAATAGGCGCTTCTGCAACTGGCCTTGCCTTCAATTCGATTATTGCCATCGAACAGCAACCAGCACGCGCCGCCAATCCATTTGTTAATGCCGGCGCGATCGCCAGCACCAGCTTAGTCGAAGCTAAGGATGGCAAACAACGCTGGAGTGAGATCAAAACCAATATGGATGATTTCGCTGGCCGTAAACTGGCGTTCAACGAAGTTGTTTACGAGTCTGAAGTCAACGACAACAAACGCAATCAGGCAATCTCAAAACTGCTGGATGCTTATGGCCGTATGTATTCCGATCCGCTGGAAAGTACTACCATCTATACGAAACAATGCTCGGTGAATGTTTCTGCACACGACCTCGCAGTAATGGGTTCAACATTAGCCAACCATGGCATAAACCCTGTTACCAAAAAGAAAGTTATCGATCCACAGTATCCACAACACATACTTGCGCTAATGGCAACGGCCGGTTTATATGACGGCGCAGGAGACTGGTTATATAACACAGGCACACCGGCAAAAAGCGGTGTTGGTGGCGGTATCGTAGCAGTAATTCCAGGCAAGCTGGCGATCGGTGTTTTCGCACCGCCTTTAGACAGCATTGGTAACAGTGTTAAAGGTCAATTAGCTGCAGCTTATATTATTAATGAGCTGGGCTTAAACCCTTATAACCAGTAAAAGCAGCCAGTAAAAGCTAGTTATCAGTTATCAGTAGGCAGTTTGCAGTTTTAAGACTTAAAGCTAACTACTGATAACTATCACTAATAAGTCCATCATAATACCAACGCGCCTCAACTGCCTTTTCTTTTACTGCAAACTGCCTACTGATAACTGCCAACTTTTTTTGATAACTGCCAACTTCTGTTTAATAATCGTAGGAAATGCCAAATGTCATACGATAATCATCCGGATCAGGTATCGTTCCATTTGAAGATTTGGCCGGGTAGCTAGTCCTGTCCCATGTAAATGTTGCGTCTATCTCTAGTGAATCGGTTATATCATTCTCTATCGTCAGAACCATATGGTGCATATAACCACCAGAGGCATTATTAGCAACCGTAATATTATATTTAGCAATAAAATCCAGTGTTTTTGTGAGTTCAAAATCAAAGAGAGTGTTTAGAGCCGCAGCAGGTGTCGTCTCACTCGCATTATCTCCCACTTCAACAGAAGAAAAAGTCGTCTTCATATAAGCTGGTCCACCTGAAAATGTCAGTTCAGTTCTGGGAGTATCAATCACTTTATAACCTAAACCGGCACCCAGTGTTGTTTTCAGATCAATATTCACAAATGGGTCGCGATACAACTCAAGAAATATCGGAACATAAAAAAACCGAATCGTTTCAAAATAATCAAAACTCATATTAAAACGATGGTTCTCAACCGTTTTGATCAGGTCATTATTACCATCATCAGTTTTTGAAACATTACCGACATAATCCATCATTAGACGCGTGACTGAAGCCTGCCTCTTTATGCTGACCTTTGCGGTATAATCTAGTTCTTTTGTGTTTCCACTTTTCACATCAACACCTAGTCCCACTTTGATCGACCAGAGACGCAGCTCTCCACCACCAGGAGCAAATGAAATCAATCTGGATCGATCATATACTTCATTATCATAATCATTAACTAACTGAAAACTATTATCCGTGACTTCCAGTATGCCAGAGGCTGCACCAATGCCATCTATATTGGCGACATTAATACGGTGGCTGCGTAAAATTTTCACATCTTCCCAGTCAATGTCCAGAAGATCCAGTTTGTCGCTGTCAAACTCAAGGTTGTCATCATACATGCCTTTTATCTCACCTTTAAGCCATTCATTAGAGGTGAGTTGAATCCAGTCATAATCAACTGCCGATGGAATCCATTCCTTGGCCTCGACTGTTTTTTTCGTAGGTACTGTGGTTGATGTAGCGGGTTGTTTAGAACTGCTTGCTTCATCCTCGGCATTCATTGTCTGCTCAATGATAGCCTGCGATTCTTCAGCCACTTTCGCTTCATCGACAGGTAGATTTTCTTTCGCTGCCGCTTCTTCTGCCACTTCAGTTTTATCTACAGACAGACTCTCTTTATTTTCTTCTTCAGCTAGAGCCACTGAGGAAAACGATAATGAAAAAGCCAATATTAAGGATGATGATTTCAGATTCATTTTAACAATTAAGTCTACAGATATTTTAACCAGATAGAATGTACATGCTTCGCTTTGAAACGTCTATACCTTTGGCTACTTTACGTTACACACTGATAGCTAACGCTGTGCCAGCTAAAAAAACGAATACTGGTGCACAAAGATGACTTATCCAACGGGTAAAAATTCAAGACCAGGTAAAGACGTGCCACTGGTATAAAGTGCGGCTGAATCGATGGAGTCATGCGGCACATCGAATGTCATCGATACATGGTCGATTGCCGCTATACGTTTTGATTTCGTCATAATTAATACAGTCCTTAGTCGCTTTTCTTTAACTATTAGTCTTCAGTTGAACAACTGATGACTGTTATCGCGTGTCTCATCTATACTCACCCCGCTAAGACTAGCCATCACCGGCAAACTTATCGATAAAGTATATAAACAGTATCTATTGTTGACGTAGATATGTAGATATCGTAATAACGATTAATCTATAGCGACAATTCCACATGCTCCCATTTTATAACCAACAACTTCAGGATCCGAACAGGACGTACAACCGGTAGCACCGGTTTTAGTACTGCCATCTTTCAGCGTTCCACATACGGGATTATATTCGCGTGTACAAATCTCTGGCCTTGGATTTTCACAGAGAATCAAATCTAAAGCGCCAGGTTCGATGTCCTTTTCCTCTTTTTGATCATATGATGCACATGAAATAGACAAAATAGTTAGTGGTACTAGTAATAACTTACGTGAAAAATTTAACATCTTCTCTACCCCAATGTCTTTGTGTAATATTGTCCTGCACGCCCTGCCCGCCTATTGACTAGCTTAGCGCTATGCATTCCCAGGCAGGATCATGAGAACTAAAAAGTCGCATTATAACATCATGATCATAGTACCCATAAAAAAAGGCCTCGTATAAACGAGGCCTTTTTGCATTAATGATAAATACGCGTATCCATGCAACCTGAGTTACATCATGCCGCCCATACCACCCATGCCGCCCATATCACCACCCATTGGTGCTGCTTCATTTTGTGGAATATCAGCGATCATACACTCGGTTGTGATCAACAGTCCAGCAACAGATGATGCATTTTGCAATGCAGTACGCGTTACTTTAGTCGGATCAAGAATACCCATCTTGATCATATCGCCATATTCACCTGTTGCCGCGTTGTAACCGTAATTACCTTTTTTCGCTGCTACATTGGCCAGTATTACAGAGGCTTCTTCGCCTGCGTTAGATACGATTTGACGTAATGGGTCTTCCATCGCACGACGTGCGATAGCGATACCGACGTCCTGATCATGGTTATCACCTTTTATTTTATCAACGGCTGCACAGACACGGATCAAGGCTACACCACCACCAGGTACAACGCCTTCTTCTACAGCTGCGCGTGTTGCATGCAGAGCATCTTCAACACGGGCTTTTTTCTCTTTCATTTCCATTTCAGTGGCTGCGCCAACTTTAATCACAGCAACACCACCAGCTAACTTAGCTACGCGTTCCTGTAATTTTTCGATGTCGTAGTCTGAGGTTGCATGTTCGATCTGTGTACGGATCTGCTCAACGCGTGCTTTGATATCTTTAGATGTGCCGGCACCATCTACAATTACTGTATTATCTTTAGTAATGGTAATGCGTTTTGCTGTACCTAGATCTTCCAGTGTTGCTTTTTCTAATGACAGACCAACTTCTTCAGAGATAACCGTCGCTTTAGTTAATACGGCAAGATCCTGCATCATTGCTTTACGACGATCGCCAAAACCTGGTGCTTTAACCGCACAAACTTTCACGATGCCACGCATGCTGTTTACCACTAATGTTGCAAGCGCTTCACCTTCAACATCTTCAGCAACGATCAATAGTGGACGACTTGATTTAGCCACTGCTTCCAGTGTTGGCAACAATTCGCGGATGTTTGAGATTTTTTTATCAAACAGTAAAACATAAGGGCTTTCTAATTCAGCACTCATGTGTTCCTGATTATTCACAAAGTAAGGTGACAGGTAACCACGGTCAAACTGCATACCTTCAACGATATCCAGCTCGTTGTCTAATGAAGTACCTTCTTCTACTGTAATAACACCTTCTTTACCGACTTTATCCATCGCCATAGCAATGATGTCACCGATACTTGAATCAGAGTTTGCAGAAATAGTACCTACCTGTGCGATAGCTTCTTTGCTATCACAAGGTTTTGATAATTTACGCAATGCTTCTACGGCTGCAATTGTGGCTTTATCGATACCGCGCTTGAGATCCATTGGATTCATACCGGCAGTCACTGATTTCATGCCTTCACGAACGATACCCTGCGCGAGAACAGTCGCAGTGGTTGTACCGTCACCAGCGATATCAGATGTCTGTGATGAAACTTCTTTCACCATCTGCGCGCCCATGTTTTCAAAACGATCTTCCAGTTCGATTTCTTTAGCAACTGAAACACCGTCTTTAGTGATGGTTGGAGCGCCAAATGATTTTTCTAATACTACGTTACGACCTTTAGGGCCTAATGTAACTTTTACTGCGTTGGCAAGAATATTGACACCATTAACCATGCGGCTACGTGAGTCATCGCCAAAACGTACGTCTTTTGCTGACATAATAAATTCCTCTATTTAATTCTTAAAATAATGTGATAAATGCTTACTTATGCGGCCATCTTTATGCGGCTCACTTTGCTGCAATTACACCTAAAATATCGTCTTCGCGCATAATCAGGACTTCTTCACCATTAATTTTGATCTCAGTACCTGAATATTTACCAAATAAAACTTTATCGCCGACTTTTACATCCATAGGTAGAACATCGCCACCCTCAGTAACTTTGCCCTTACCTACAGCAAGTACTTTGCCTTCAGACGGTTTTTCTGTTGCTGAGTCTGGAATAACAATGCCACCAGCACTGGTACGCTCTTCTTCCATACGTTTTACGACAACTCTGTCGTGTAATGGGCGTATTTTCATTTTTTTTATTCCTCTAAATTGAATATTATTAGTAATTTTTAGCACTCTCTCAAAGCGAGTGCTAATCATAATGACGAAACCTTTGGAGTCAAGTAACTTAAGCCCAAAAGCTTAGATGATTTGATAGATGAGGCCTAATTGAGTGATTACAAGGGCAAAGGTGTGAAATAACAGGAAAAAAATTTCTGGCTCGCGAATAACTAATCTTCCCGACGATATTCGCCTTCTATAGTACGGCCAGGCTTTTTCTTGACTGCGCTAACAGAGTCGGATGGTGGCTGCTGATACTGTTGCCCGGAGCGGAACTCGACTGAACTACCTGAAAAACCAGTCTGTACCGTTGATCTGGTCATCATATAACGGATAATAGCCCGTCTACTAGCTGGGATCAGGCATAAGAAACCGATGCTATCGGTGATAAATCCTGGTGTAATCAATAGTACACCCGCAATGGCAAGCGCGATGCCCTCCATCATTTCCATAGCTGGAATCTGGCCCTGCGCCATATTCTGCTGCGCTCGCATCAAGGTACTCATACCCTGAATCCGCAACAGATTGACGCCTATAAATGCTGTTAACAGCACCAGTATGACGGTCCAGAAAGCCCCGATATGCTCACCGACGGCGATAATAACGTACAACTCTACCAGGGGAATAATGATAAATAATAATGGCCAGTTTCTAAGCATAAGATTTGATTTTCAATATTGATGTTTAAAGATAATTTTTAAGTATTTCGCCGCTATTAAGAAACTATTAAGGAGTTATTTGCTAGTATTCATTTTAAGATTAGTGACTCATCCCGATTTTGAACCTAATGAGACAACTATGTCTAATTTCATACATAACTTTTGCTATACAGATAACCACTAACATGACTAAATCTGCTCAATCAATTTTTTCACTTCTACTGCTAACCTTTATCACCCTGGCTCCAACTTCACCCGCCTTTGCTGATAATAATTTTAACCTGCTGGACAGCCTTGGCGCTGATCAGGATGATATTCTCCCCCCAGACGAGGCCTTCAAGATCAGCTTCGACTCACAACCCGGGAAGTTCAAGGTTAACTGGGTGATCGCCGAAGGTCATTATCTATATCGCGACAAGATGCAGATTACGACAACGAATCCCGATGTAAATTCACAAGCACTGATCATGCCTGCTGGTGATGCCAAAGATGATCCTATCTTCAATAAAACACTTTATGTATTCCATGATTTTGCAGATGCCACGCTGCCCTACCAATATACACATAATGGTGACGAAGATGTTACTTTCAAGGTCAAATATCAGGGCTGTTCGAGTATTTCCGGAATCTGTTACCCACCGATAACTAAAAAATTCACCGTTAAGTTATCTCCCATTTCTACAGCCAACGCAGCGGTGCAAACTGCAGACAGCAACAGCAGCGAACCAGTATCCGAGCAGGACGAGATCACTAATGCTTTACGTAGTGGCAACACATTACTAACTTTACTGATATTTTTTGGTGCCGGTCTATTGCTCGCCTTTACCCCCTGCGTTTTTCCAATGGTGCCCATCTTATCGGGCATTATTGTCGGCCAGGGTGAAGATATCTCAACGCGTAAAGCATTTTTTCTTTCCCTCGTTTATGTACTTGCGATGGCCGTCACCTACACCGTGGTAGGGATATTAGTCGGATTATCCGGCGAGAATATTCAGGCATGGTTTCAAAACCCATGGATCATCGGCAGCTTTGCCGCCATCTTTGTCGCACTGTCGTTCTCCATGTTTGGTTTTTATGATCTACAGATGCCCGCCAGCATACAGAGCAAACTGGCTAATTTCAGTAATAGCCAGCAAGGCGGTAACCTGGCCGGCGTAGCTATCATGGGATTTCTGTCAGCACTGATCGTTGGCCCCTGCGTGACTGCACCGTTAGTTGGCGCACTCATCTATATTGCAGAAACCGGTGACGCAGTTCTTGGCGGCATGGCTTTATTTTCTTTAAGCATGGGCATGGGCGCACCGCTATTATTAATCGGCACTTCTGCTGGCAAGCTGTTACCGAAAGCTGGCATGTGGATGGATGCGGTTAAAGCCGTATTTGGTGTGTTATTGCTTGGCCTTGCCATATGGTTACTGGAAAGAGTCGCGCCTATTGGCTTTACCATGTCACTGTGGGCGACTCTAATTATTGTTTCCGCAATCTATATGGGAGCGATAGATGGTTTAAAAGAAGGCAGCAGCGGCTGGAAAAAGCTGTGGAAAGGACTCGGTGTTTTACTGTTAATCTACGGAATCATTATCGTGATTGGCCTGGCTAGTGGTAATCGAAATCTGCTCCAGCCATTAAAAGGTCTGAACCTCAGCTCGGCAGGCAACTCCAGTGCCCAGGTAGAAAGTTTAAGCTTCATACAGATCAAAGGCGTTGATGGTTTAAACGCTGAACTCGCTAAAGCGAAAGCTGCCGGTAAAACGGTAATGTTAGATTTTTATGCTGACTGGTGCGTTTCATGCAAAGAGATGGAGCATCTAACCTTTGCTGATCCATCAGTGCAAAAAGCACTAGAAGGTGTTGTACTGCTACAGGCTGATGTCACACCAAACGATGCCAAAGATACCGAGCTCTATAAACACTTTGGTATTATCGGCCCACCTTCCATCATGTTTTTTGGCAAAGATGGAACCGAACGTAAGAACTATCGTGTTGTGGGTTATATGCCTGCGGAGAAATTTAGTCAGCATGTTCGGCAGGCACTGAATTAATATTTAAACTTTTCTGTTTAATATATTAACTCTTTACTTTTTATTTAGCATTGCGGGTCTCGCCCCGCTGGCGAGTCACTCTTTTGCTGCAGCCCAAAAGAGTAACCAGAAAAGGCCGTCCTGCATCATTTGCCCCGAGAAAAATACTCGGGGTGCCTGAATTTCCTGACATTGCCTACGAGCCCGCCTTGATGCGCCATCCGGGCGCACAAGGCTAAATTCGCCTTCCCTGGCGAATTTACTCTACCAATGACAGAAAATTCAGCAAACGAAAGAAGAATTAATAAACAAAAAACTCAAAGAGCAAAACACAAGATCTGCCCCCGTTATTTATAAAGCTCTGATAACATCTGAGACCTTTAAGATCTCTCCCTATGGTCGAGATGACAGTTAGTAGTGGTGAGTTTTAATGACCCTAAAACAACCTATGGACTTTCAGTCTATAGTGGTTAAATTTTTTCTTTTGATTTATCCTCACCTTAGCCAAGCTATTGAGGCGTGACGGGTAACATGGGTTTTCTGTGCCAGCATGTCTGAGCGTCTTTTGCGAGTTCTGGAACAGCATGTTATCCGTCATGCCTTAATGGGTACCCCGTGCTTTTTACGGGGCGCCCGGCGTAGTGACGGCTTTTTTTGGTTACTTTTTTTAGCTGCTGAAAAAAGTGACTCGCCCGCGGTGCGAGAACCGCAATGCCTAAATAAAATACCCAGGTAAATATTATTTAACCTGCCTCAAACTCAAACAACCGCGAACTTTAGTTAAACCTAAATCGCGGAATAAAGTTCCGCTCCTACAGGAGCAAGAAACTATCAATACCAAATCAGTTTCATATAAAATACTTTGAATTAATTTAGCTTCTGCCCCTCTCATATAAAATGAAAAACACCTTAATTTTTATCGTCGCCATCATCATTGCCGGTGGCAGTGGCTTTACTCTTCACAAATACCTCAATCAAAAACAGGACCAGAGCAATCCTATGCTCGGTAAACAACGGCCTGAATTTGCTGTTGCTGATTTAAACGGTGAGATGCGAAATATCAAGGAATGGGATGATAAACTGATCCTGCTAAATTTTTGGGCGACCTGGTGCCCACCCTGCAAAAAAGAAATCCCCGATTTTATAAAACTTCAAGCCGCTTATGGCGAGCAGGGTTTCCAGATCATCGGCATCGCGGTTGATGATGAACAGGCCGTTAAAGAATACGCACAACAAATAGGCATGAATTACCCCTCCCTGATAGCCGAGGCAGAAGGTGTACAACTAGCACAGCGTTACGGCAATGTGGCAGGGGTGCTGCCTTACAGCGTAATCATAAACCGTGCAGGTGAAATTGGCAGCACGATCAGAGGAGAACTAACCATCTTAAAGGCAAAAGAATTACTCGAAAACTACGGCATACAATTATAAGTTGAACTCTTTCACGAAATTCGCTACAAATTCGCCGAAATAGTAGACATTTAGCTCATTTTTATGCAGAATCCTTAACATATAATTATAAAAAGCTGGAGAGCGGCCTTGTGCCGCTTTAAAACAGACCAACAATGCCTGACTTACTCGTTATCAATGGCCCAAACCTAAACCTGCTCGGTACCCGTGAGCCCAAACATTACGGTCTAGACACTCTCGACAGCATTAACAGCAAACTATTGACCATAGCTGCTGACAACAATCTCAGCCTGAAAAGCGTACAAAGTAACGCTGAAGCTGAGCTAATCGAACACATCCACGAAGCAGCTAAAAGTGGTGTTCAGTTTATTATCATCAACCCGGCAGCATTCACTCACACCAGTGTGGCTTTGCGCGATGCGCTAAGTGGCGTTGATATTCCTTTTATAGAGATTCACTTATCCAATGTTCATGCTCGTGAAGCGTTTCGTGAGCATTCTTATTTTTCAGATATTGCTGTTGGCGTTATCTCAGGCCTTGGTGGACAAGGTTATGAGCTGGCGTTACAGGCAGCGATACAACAATTAAAAAGCTCCAGCTAAAGCTTGAGCAATTACAAATAACAATTTAAGTTAGGGCCTAATCCTATGGATATACGCAAGGTAAAAAAATTGATCGAACTGCTGGAAGAATCCGGCATTGCTGAAATCGAAATTCATGAAGGTGAAGAATCGGTTCGCATATCACGTTATTCGCCTAATATGCAGATGGCAGCACCAGTACAACAATTTGCTGCGCCGGCACCAGCTGCTCCAGCCGCGCCAGTAGCAGAAATCGACGATAGTGATAGTTGTGCCATTAGCGGGCACTCCATAAAAGCACCTATGGTAGGTACATTTTACACCTCTGCCTCACCTGGAGCGCCTAATTTTGTCAAAGTCGGCGATTCAGTCAATGAAGGCGACACCGTTTGCATTATCGAAGCGATGAAAATTTTAAACCAGATTGAGGCAGATAAAGCCGGCGTAGTTAAAGCTATTCTTGTCGAAAATGCTCAACCGGTTGAGTTTGGTCAGCCGCTAGTAATTATCGAATAAGGCGCATCACATGTTATCCAAAGTTGTTATCGCCAATCGAGGCGAAATCGCACTCCGTATATTACGTGCCTGCCGTGAGCTTGGCGTTAAAACAGTTGCCGTACACTCTGATGCTGACCGTGATCTTAAACACGTACGTCTAGCGGATGAGTCAGTCTGCATCGGCCCTGCTCCGTCCGCTCTAAGCTACCTTAACGTACCTGCTATTATTAGTGCCGCGGAAGTTACCGATGCCGTCGCTATTCATCCCGGTTATGGGTTTTTATCTGAAAATGCTGATTTTGCAGAACGCGTTGAAGATAGCGGTTTTATTTTTATCGGTCCATCACCAGAATCTATTCGCACCATGGGCGACAAGGTTGCAGCGATCGAGGCAATGAAGATTGCAGGCGTTCCCTGTGTACCAGGCTCTGATGGTCCACTGGATGATGATAATGACCGTAATCTTATGCTAGCCAAGAGGATCGGTTATCCGATTATCATCAAAGCTGCTGGCGGTGGCGGCGGTCGCGGTATGCGCGTGGTTCATTCCGAAGCCACCTTAACTAACTCGATCTCCCTGACTAAACAGGAAGCCAGTACATTCTTTGGCAACAGCATGGTGTACATGGAGAAATACCTGGAAACACCACGCCATGTCGAAATCCAGGTACTCTCTGATGGACAGGGCAATGCCATCCATCTTGGTGAACGTGACTGTTCTATGCAACGCCGCAATCAAAAGGTCGTCGAAGAAGCTCCAGCTCCAGGCATTACAGAAAAACAACGTAAAAAAATTGGTCAGCGTTGTGTCGATGCCTGCATCAAAATAAAATACCGTGGCGCAGGCACCTTTGAGTTTTTGTATCAGGACGGCGATTTTTATTTCATCGAGATGAATACCCGCGTACAGGTCGAGCATCCCGTAACCGAGATGGTGACGGGTGTGGACATCATCAAAGAACAGCTCTACATCGCATCGGGAGAAAAACTGCGCTACAAACAAAGTGACATCGAAATCAGAGGCCATGCCATCGAGTGTCGTTTAAATGCAGAACACCATAAAACGTTTATCCCTTCTCCCGGCACCATCGAGCGCTACCATCCTCCAGGTGGACCTGGTATCCGTATCGATACACATATCTATACTGGTTACACTGTACCACCACATTATGATTCGATGATAGGCAAACTCATCGCTCATGGTGATAACCGGGAAATAGCGCTTGCCCGCATGCGAGGTGCGCTGGATGAGATCAGTATTGGCGGCATCAACACCAATATTGAATTGCATAAAGAAATTATTAATGATTCGAATTTTCAGGCCGGTGGCACAAATATTCACTATCTTGAGAAAAAACTTGGCCTGTAACGCCTGTTACAGGCAATGAAGAATTACTACAAGGAAGTAGTGTATGTCGTTTTTGCAAGAGACATAAAACGATGAAAAGTGAATATTGGAAATTAACAACTTAAAACAAAAAAATTTACTTTTTTCTAGTTTTTATATTTTTCATTATTCACTTTTCATTATTTATTAACGACACTCAGCGTCGTTCAACCTCATACCCCTTCTCTTCCAGCTTACGCACAACACCTCTACCACCAATCAGGTGCCCGCTACCAACCACAACAAAGTAAGACGTTTCTGCTTCTGCTTTGTGTTTTAACATCTGCTCAATTTTAAGCGTCATTTTCTGGTTTCTGCCGTAGAACAGGCGATCATAGATTTCAGCAAACGCAGGATAATCATTTAACGCATCTTCAAACAGAAGTTTATTCATCTCAGCCTCATTTCCCTGCTTCCAGAGTCGGACCATGTCTGCCATTAATAATTCTGACTCATCCAGTGAATACAAACTTTCTTTTAACAGCAGATCGCCATCAGGAATATTTAGAAACAGATTCATCTGCTGCTCCAGCGACTCCAGCTCGACGACCTGTTTTTCTGTTTGAGCAGCTTTCGCCAGGAAATGCATATCAATACCTAGCTGGGGTTCAAAACCCATCTGCATGACCTGTGCAGCGCTTAGCGTCAAAACCAGAATGCCCGGCTTATAATTTTTCACGGTATCATATGATACATTTAAATTACGCAACTGCTGGCGCAACTGCAACCAGGTCTCATTGCTTATTACATCTTTTATGGTTGTGCCGTCGGTATAAACCCCCTTTTGTGAAATCAGCTGGTTGTATGCATCAGGATCTGCCTTATTAATATCTAACTCAACCACCAGAAATTTCGAACGATGGTATGCGTCTTCTATTTCTGACCTTAACGGATAAAAACTCTTATCAGCAAAGTGTATCGACCCCATGAGATAAACAGTAACCTTGCCTGAATTCACCTGCCAGAAAAATGCCTTATCATCTGCTGCATGAACGTTGATCTGCGCACTGAAATAGACAACGAGACAACTGACAACCATTAACCACTTTTTCATGTTTGAGTAATCTCTTAATTTCCAGCTTTCAATTCCAAAGCTCTTTTATAGACATCGTTTTTATGCTCTCCTGTCATTTTTACCACAAGACTCACCGACTGTTTTACCGGTAACTCTTCAAGCAATATAGACAAGTAGTTATCCACCTGCGATGGATGACTTGCGCTGTCCGGTTTACCTTCGACCACCAGAACGATCTCACCTTTGCGCTGGTTATCATCATTTTCGACCCAGTCAATCAATGTTGACAATTCGGTTCTTTTTATGGTCTCGAATGTTTTGGTTAACTCACGAGCAAAGGTGACACGCCTGCTTTCTCCAAAGACGGTCAACATATCTTTTAATGTTTCGAGGATACGGTGGCAGGATATATAAAAGATCATAGTGCGTGACTGCTCTACCAGCGGTTCAAGAAAATGTAATCGCGCACCCTGCTTTGCTGGTGGGAAACCTTCAAAGGTGAAGGCATCTGTTGCCAGGCCAGCAGCACTGAGTGCAGCTATGGCAGCGCAGACACCTGGCACTGGTACGACACTAACAGGTGTATTACTGGCCACCTCATGGGCATGTCCCTTACCCTGGCTATGAGACTGCTCAGCTTCCAGGTTCTGATTAAAATCATGAATTTGAGCCACCAGGCGGTAGCCTGGATCACTAATCAGTGGCGTGCCTGCATCGGATATCAGCGCGATGGATTTCCCTGATGCCAGTTCATCGATTAACCTGGATGTTATCCGATCTTCATTATGCTCGTGATAAGACAGTAATTTAGACTTGATTGCAAAATGCGACAATAAGCGCTGGCTGTGCCGGGTGTCTTCTGCAGCGATGATATCTACCTGCTGTAGCACCGAAATAGCACGCTGCGTAATATCACCTAAATTGCCTATCGGGGTAGCAACAAGATACAATGTGCATGGCGACACAAATATTTGCTGGCCAGCTGCCACCTGGCTGATTTTTGGGTCAACTATTGGCTGTGCAAGTTCGGACTGCTCCGATTCAGGCTGATCTAACTCATCTGCTGGATTTTCGATTGACACTTCTTGCCCCACAAAACATACTTGTCGATTAAGTAATTTACAAACTGATAAAACTTATAACTAAGCGATTGATACTATCTTGAATCCACATACTTTAAAACTCTTTTTGCTACTCACTCTACTCGCAGTAATTTCTGCCTGTGACACACAACCTGTAAAGCCGGAACTGGAAACAGTTGAACCGTCGATACCAACCTCTGAGAAACAGGCAACACTGACCGAAGAGGCACAAAGACTGCTGGAGCTTGCCGAGGACAGCGAGACCGACGCTGAAAAGTTCAAATACCGCGCTCAGGCCGCTCGTCTATATCTACAGGCTGGCGACATCATTCTTGCTCAACAGCAGCTAAACTTTCTAAAAGATAAGCAACAGAACTACCCAGCAATAGACAGCACCAGTGCATCAATAGAAACAGCAACCGTATTACTCATCTCCGCCGAGATAGCTATTGCCGAAGAAAACACTAGCCTCGCCGATGAACTTATCAATACGATCAAACCGATAACGCGTGATCAACAGATTCAATATTATGAGTTAAAAGCCAACCTCGACTATTTGACCGAGCGTTACATGTATGTTGTTGACAGACGAGTACAACTCGACGCTTATATGACTGACAGTAAAAGCAAAGCCGAAAATAACAGAAAAATTTGGGCAGCGCTTTCTAACCTGACAACAATGCAACTAAATAGCCAGCATACTAGTAATGCGACTATCGAAGGCTGGCTTGACCTGGCTAAAGTCGCCCGCTCAGGTCAACGTAATACTAGCAAACTGGAAGATGACCTACTGGATTGGGGCACGCGACACCCATTACACCCTGCCAATGAAAGCTTTTTAAATTACCTTGCCAGTATTTACCAGAGCGACCTTTCCGAGAAAAAACATATTGCAGTGATACTGCCATTTCAGGGTGAACTATCAAACGTCAGCAACAATATTAAAAATGGTATTTTAAGCGCTTATTATGATTCGAATAGTGAATCTAACCCCACACTATTGCCAATATTCCATTTTTATGACAGCAGCAATTCCGAGCTGAGCTTTATGCAACTTTACCAGCAAGCTATCGATGATGGCGCCACCAACATCATCGGTCCACTCGATAAAGTTGCCATCAATCAACTGACTCAGCAGCAGGAGCTGGACATACCTGTACTGACACTGAACTATTCAGAGAATGCCTTTAACAATACAGAAAATCTTTTCCAGTTTGGCCTGTCACCTGAAGATGAGGCACGTCAAGTGGCCGAACTTGCGATTCAACAGAAAAAAATGCGTGCTACCGCATTCTACCCAGATAGCGAATGGGGCAAGCGCCTATATAAAGCATTCTCTGACCATTATGTTTCACTCGGCGGAACAATAATCAGCTCCGGCGATTACGCTACCGATACAAACGATTACAGACGTCCGATCCGAGCTCTGCTCAATCTTGACCAGAGTGACATCCGCAAGCAAAAGGTTCAGAACACGATAAGTCAGAAGGTTAAGTATGAACCTTATCGTCGTCAGGATATCGATATGATATTTCTTGCTGCGACACACCGTTCGGCAAGAAGCATCATGCCGTCATTCAAGTTTCATCACGCGGGCGATCTTCCCGTATATTCGACCTCGCATGTCTATACTGGAAAAATTGACCGCGAACAAGATCGTGACCTTAACGGTATAATATTTTGTGATTTACCCTGGGTGTTAAACAACACATCGCCTTTAGATAAAGTGTTCAAACAAAACTGGCCTGAGCAGGAAAGCTTTACCCGCCTGTTCGCACTTGGCATCGACGCCTACCACCTGATCTACAACCTCGATTACCTGCAAAATAAAGACTTTGCTTTTTATGAAGGCCAGACAGGAAACATACAGCTGGATGAATATAATCGTATTACGCGAAAGTTACTGTGGGCCAAATTTAGAAGAGGCGTACCGGTTTATTTTGAACCCGAAAACAATAAAGAAACAGGTTACGATACCACCGCGTCCAACCAGGCGAAACAATCTCTTTGAAGGCAGCACATCTACTGCAGGGAGAGGATGCAGAAGCAGCCTGTCTGAGACACCTCAAATCGCAGGGACTAAAGCTGGTCATCAAAAACTTTAGTTGCCGCCAGGGTGAAATCGATATTATTATGCTGGATAAAACAACACTGGTTTTCATTGAAGTCCGCTTCCGTAAAAACAGCAACTTTGGTGGCGGCCTGGAAAGTGTTACACCGGCTAAACAGCTAAAACTACGCAGGACAGCCGAGTTATACCTGCAACAAAATAGTCAATATAAAAACGCACGATTTGATGTTGTCTCAATGTCAAAAAACACACGATCTGGTAATCATAAACAGCCATATGATTTTGACTGGATTACTAATGCTTTTTAGCCAATAATTTTCAGCATAGACATTCAGGTTAGTTATGGAACTGATTTCACGTATAAATAAAAGCTTCCAGGATAGCATCATCACCAAGCAGTTAGCTGCTGAGTTGCTTGCAGAACCTATCAGTCGCGGTGCACAGATCGTCACTCAGTGTTTTATGAACGGCGGCAAAGTTTTATCTTGCGGCAATGGCGGCTCCGCTGGTGACGCCCAGCACTTCTCGTCTGAGATGCTGAACCGCTTTGAAATGGAACGCCCCGGCCTGCCGGCCATCGCGCTAACAACCGACAGCTCGGCCGTAACCTCAATCGCAAATGACTACAGCTTCAGCCTGATTTTCTCTAAACAGGTTACAGCGCTAGGACACGCTGGTGACGTACTGTTAGCTATCAGCACCAGCGGCAACTCAGATAATGTCAATCTAGCTATCGATGCTGCCCACGAACGAGAGATGACGGTAATTGCATTAACTGGGAAATCGGGTGGCCGTATAACTGAACGTCTGTCATTAAACGATGTAGAAATCCGGGTGCCTTCAGAATCGACAGCACGAATTCAGGAAGTTCATCTGCTGGTTATTCACTGTATCTGTGATCTCGTTGATCACCAGCTGCTTGGAGGGTAAAAGATAGTTGGCAGTTTTATTTTAAAAATTACAGCCTCTTTTTAAACAGTTTTTCGCTATTAACTGATGACTTCCTATTAATAACTTTGTTTATTTAACAACGCGCAGACTTGGTCGTTTAGGTTTATCCGGATCCGGATCCGGTTCTGGATCATCACTGTCAGAAGCTGAAATCGCACCATCATCCTCAGAAAACATCATTCCCTGGCCATTCTCTTTCGCGTATACAGCCAACACCGCCTCGACCGGGATAAATATTAGCTGAGACTTTCCAGAAAACATTGCGCTAAAGGTAATCTCTTCATCACCTAAAACCAGGCGGCTGATTGCCATCGGCGCAATATTAAGAATAATTTTACCATTCTGGACATGCTCAGTCGGCACCTGAACACCGTCAATCGCAACATCCACCAGCAGGTGCGGCGTCATGCCATTATCGGCAATCCACTGATAAATACCACGAATAAGATAAGGGCGACTGGAAGTCATTTGCATAAAAATAATTAATAGTTATAAAGTAATAAGTTTCAAGCAACCTGCTATTCACCTATAACTTGTAAGTTACAACTTAAAACCAGTACTTACAAGCGCAGCTCACGTTCAGATTCTGTCAGACTGAGCTTGAAGCCATCACGTTCAAACAAACGATCAGCGTAGGTATTTATGGCACTAGCTTCTTTCGGCATCTCGATGCCGTAATGGCGCAAACGCCACAGAATTGGAGCTACACTAGCATCGACCAGAGAAAACTCTTCGCTTAAAAAATAAGGCATAACAGAAAACACTTCAGCAATCGAAGCAATGCTGTCCGTCAGATCTTTTTTTGCTTTAGCCACGGCTTTTTCGCCCTTGGTTTCAATGATATCAACCAGTGGGTACCAGTCATGCTCGACCTGAAAAAGTGCCAAACGTGTCTGTGCTCGTTGCACAGGGCCAACTGGCATTAATGGTGGATGAGGGAAACGCTCTTCTAGATACTCCATAATAACGCGTGAGTTGTATAGCACAAGATCACGATCGACCAATGTTGGCAGGTTGGCATAGGGGTTTAGGTCAACCAGATCCTCAGGCATTTTTTTAGGATCGACCATAATCACTTCATGGACGATATCTTTTTCACATAAAACAATACGTGTGCGATGACATTCAATTGATGATGCCGATGTATATAAATTCATAGATTTTCCAATAGGAGGGAGCGATTATCGTTTTAGCAAGCAATGTCACCAGCACTGGTTATAATGTCCAGTGCCGGTAAACTGCATTTAGTGAACATCTTTCCAGTATTCTTTTTTCAATGCATAAGCAAAACCAAAGAGAACAACCAGGAACAACATCACTTTCCAGCCCAGACTGCGGCGTTCAACCTGCACAGGCTCAGCCATATAAACCATAAAGTTCGTTATATCGCCTATAAACATATCGAACTCGACGGCACTTAACTGACCGGCTTGAATACTTTCGAAGCCTTCAAACTCTTCAACTTCTACGTCACCATGCATAACCGGTTGATAATTTGGTTCCTGCAAACCTTGCAGTGACCATAGAACGTTAGGCATAGCAACATCAGGGAATACTATGTTGTTAGAACCTGTTGGACGATCAGGATCAACATAGAAACTGCGTAGATAACTATAAATCCAGTCTGCACCACGGGCACGAGCCGCAACAGACAGATCAGGAACCGCAGTACCAAACACATTTACTGCGTAATCCTTTGTCATTGACACTTCCATCACATCACCGATTTTTGTTGGTGCGCCTTTTTTGCCACGCGTATGAATCAACATCTCACGTACGTCTATCTCTGGCATCTCCAGGTCTTTAGCGATACGATTAAAACGCATAAATGAAGCAGCATGACAGCTGTAGCAGTAGTCGCCAAATGCTTTTGCACCGCGACGAAGTGAGGCTTTATCGTAAATATCGATTGGCGCTTCATACAGGTGTCCTTGCCCTGATGCTGCAGCCATCACTGGCGCAAACATAATAGCTGCGACAAATAGTGTAATTACTTTTTTCATTGTAGCGATTTTCATGATGTCACCCTATCCGGAACAGGCTTAGTAGTTTCATTCTTAGATGTTACAAACAACACAACAAAATAAGCGAAGTACAATAATGAGAATAAACGAGACAAAGTAGTAATTGTCTCAGTCACTGGCTGCATCGCCAACCAGCCAAGTGCAACAAAGCTGACACAGAAAACGATCAGGTTTACTTTGAAAATAACTGAACGATAGCGAATAGATTTCACCTTGCAGCGATCTATCCATGGCAGGAAGAATAATACAACTATCGACGCACCCATCACACCGACGCCCATCAATTTATCAGGCACAGCACGCAAGATCGCGTAGAAAGGTGTGAAATACCAGACCGGTGCAATATGCTCAGGTGTTTTCAATGCGTCAGAAGCAATAAAGTTTGCATGCTCCAGCATGTAACCACCGCCGTCAGGCATGTAGAACAGTACCGCGCTGAAGAAGAACAGGAACACCACGACACCGACGATATCTTTAACAGAGTAGTAAGGGTGGAATGGGATGCCGTCTA
>CAWBXM010000017.1:0-17875 GCA_963792545.1 uncultured Gammaproteobacteria bacterium
CTGATGAAAAGTGAAGGTGGTCGCGATGCTGCCGTCATCATTCATCTGGTATGTTTCTATCGCGTTATAAGCATCGGTCTCGATGAACGTCGGTATATTCGCGATAACGTACCACTCCCCCATAAATCGATTGAGGTCGACATGTTCAACTGTATGTATTGGGTTCAAGTTTTTACTCCCACATGAGGTCAGTAATATTATTAAAGGAATTAGTAATAACGTGTTCTTCATTTTTGTCATGGTCTCTATTCCGTCGGTCTCTTATCTATGGCATCGCATATCTGACGACACGACCATCTTCGGTTAACGACTCAAGTGCTAACCATTCATCATCAAGCGAATACCACAGGTCTATCTGTAGATCTTTGCCGTTTAATCGATAACGTATGGCGGCTACCTCTTCACCTTTATGTGTCAGATTCTCTTTGCCGATAAACTCACTATCGACTTCTACCATCTCGCCAGTCTGTGAATTTAACAGCATGGTCTCTTCAAGAAATTCAGAGTCCCAATAGGCAAATGTTTTTATGCAGGATGGATATATATTTTTATTCTCTGGACTGTTCATCAGGAAAGCACCGTTATCTGCTTTTCCAGAAACTTTATAGAGATCGCCATTGTCATCTGTGACAGCGTTGATGCTATCGAGACATTGCCCATTCCATCGTTCTACATTGTCGTGTTTATAACTGTACACATTGATAAACAGGAATTTGACATCGAAACGCGCGTTGCTGTAGATCTCCTGGCGATCTGCTTTATGAGACATCGTAAAGTTATGGAAGCCGATCTCTGTACCATCAAGAGTTACTCTGAAGTTCCAATTTTTATCAGCACTGCCAGATGCATAAGCAGGGTTAAAAATATTGAGCAAACACAATAAAAATATTTTTTTGAAAAAATCTTTTTGGAAGTTATCTTTAGCTTTATATTTGATAGTCATAACATTGAGCCTATAATTGATCATCCAGGATGTTTTTTAGGAAACCACGGAAAGAAAGCGTTTGTCGTTTTACAGTAACCGCTATACTCAGGGCGCCTTTTAGAAATAGTGCTCTCTAGCAGACTGACGCCTGAAACTTTTAATAACAGTATCGTCATCAACAACGGTGAAACGATGCTCCACCAGTAACCCGAAGCGACGGCGAACAGAAAGAATGCCCACCAGATGCAGAATTCTCCAAAGTAATTGGGGTGTCGGCTATACCGCCAAAGGCCACTGTTCAGCACTTTCCCCTGATTTCTGTCCGATGATTTAAAACGTGCAAGTTGCAGGTCACCGACAGTTTCAAAAAACATGCCTGTAAACCAGAGTGCTAATGCCAGGTAATCGAGGCTGTTTATATCGCTGTTACTGCTGAAGATACTCATCAGTGGCAGTGCAACGATGACAGCCAGGAATGCCTGCAGCAGGAACACGATGTAAAGGCTCTTAAGCTCGAAGTTAGGCTGATTGTTTTTTCTGATTGTCTGGTAACGACTATCTTCTTCCTGCCCCCAGTTCCGCCATGTGATATGAAGTGCCAGGCGTAAAGCCCATACCGTTAACAGCAAGATAACAATGCCATGCCTTTCAGTTATGGTGCTATCTGAAAAAATCAGAAAACACAAACCAGCAGCAAGTATCATCAGTGACCAGAAACTATCAACGATGCCGACGTCATTCTTAATGCGGCTCGCTACCCATAACACGACAGCGATGAAAAACAGTACAACTAACGTGTAAGAAAAAGTATTGATATCAAACATGCTGAGCGTACTCTTGTCTGTCAGACTTTTGCGAGGAAGTGCTATAGCCATTTAGTTTCGATGACATGATTACCAGGGCAGGAAACAGTACTGCCCAGGCAATGGCGATGATGCTCATCGATAAGATGATATCGTCGTATTCAACTGCACCGAGCCTGTTACCAGCGTAATACGCCAATGGTGCGAATAGTGCGCCGATCACTGCGATCAGTACTGGTGCCAGACCCTTCAGCCAGCGCATCGAGAGGTTCAGTGTGGTGGCGAACAATGGCCACATCAGAATCATCCATAGTGGTGCGATGGATTCAAACACCTGTCCATGACTGTAGCGAGCAAGCCCCTGAAAAGTTACGATAGATTCAAATACAAGACCAATGATCAAGGCAAGCATAAGAAGGCGGAACTCCTGTGCAGCGTCAGCAGCTCGATATAAGTGATAGCCGATAACAGCCAACGCAACCATGCTGCCGAGCAGTACGTGGTCGTATGCACCACCCAATACGCAGGCGAACCAGCCGAGCTGAAACAGGAGCAGATTTGTAATGAGTGATTTAGTCATCATTGTTTCTTACCAAACAGATAATGTGATACGTACCATTCCTGTCCATTATTGAAAGCAAACAACTCTGCACAGGCCATAAAGAACATGCGCCATCTCATCCACCACTTCTGTACCTGATCGACACCGTAGGCCGTTTCGAGCAGTGGCCACAATGACTCTCTGTTGTCATCCATGTTCTGTAACCAGGCGTTGGATGTTTTTTCGTAATGTTCGCCTTGCCAGCGCCATTGTCTCTGCAGGTTAAGATGCTCCTGGAAGTGCAGTGGCAGGTCATCACTGGGCATCATGCCGCCACTGAAGAAATACCTGCTCATCCAGTCGTCCTCATCCTGGTCAAGGAAGAGGTAGGGCACACCGCGGTTGACAAAGATGTGTTTAAAAAACAGGCCATCTTCATTCAGCCAGCGGTTGATGTTTTCATACAGCTGTGACCAGTTACGCATGTGTTCGAACATCTCTACGGATACAACACGGTCATATCGACCAGTAGTATCGAAATCATTCATGTCACAGGTAATAATATTGATATTGGTGAAGCCACGGCTTATAGCGACTGATTCGATGTATTCGCGCTGTGAATGTGAGTTAGATACCGCATCGATCTGGCTGTTTGGATAATGTTCTGCCATCCATAAGGTCAGAGAACCCCAGCCGCATCCCAGTTCAAGTATTTTCTGTCCATCGTTCAATTGAGCGTGCTTACAGGTTTCCAGCAGTGCCAGCTGTTCGGCTTCATCCAGAGACTCGACACCCGCTGGCCAGTAACAGCAGCTGTATTTTTTATGTTCACCCAGCACCGTGTGAAAGAACTCTGCCGGTACTTCGTAGTGTTGCTCATTCGCTTTTTCCGGCAGCAGGGCAATCGGTGCTTCATGCATATCTCTGATGAAGCGGTACTGTGCTTCGGCCATTTTTTCGTTATCGCTATGATCGATCTCGATCAGCCGCTCCACCAGCAGGCGCTTTATGCCGTGACGTATTACCTTATCCGGTACGTAGCCCTGTTCAGTCCAATGCAGTGCTGTCTGTGCTGTGATTGCCATAATTGCCTCTAAAAGCTTCTGTGAAAATAATTATACATAAATTATACATAAGTTGTACAATAATTTTACAAATAATGTAACTTATGTCAAGATTGTTGCGTAGTAAAAATACGTAAAAACAATTATTTACATTAAAAACAATTAGTTGTTTGCATTTTTTATAAGATATATGAGTGTGAAATTAATTACACAACAAGTTGTACATCTATCAGCATAAGGCTGGTTGTGTGAAGACGCCGTCAAAGGTGTGTGAAATTTTTGTGAAGATCAGAAATAAACGTAAATTAATGGCAGGTGAGTTATGGGACAAGAGATGACAGTAAAACAAAAGAGCCTGTTTGATATGACGCAGCCTCTCGATGATAGTGGTTGCTGGATTTGGCAGGGGCAGGTCTCCAACAGCGGTTATGGCCGAACGAAAATTATTTTATCGGAACACGAGTTGATGACTGTTAGTGCACAGACGGCTAGTTATGAAGCATTTATATCAAAGGTGCCTGAGGGTTGTCTGGTGGCACAAGAATGCGGAAACCGTTTATGCATTAATCCGCAGCATCTGAAATTGTTGAAGATATAGGAAGAAGGGTTAGATACTATGAAAAAAACAGAGAAAAAAACTGTCACAGACAGCAGTGCGCGTTTGCCGTGCAGAGGCTGTACCCGGCAATGCAAAAATTATGATCGATGTGACGGTAAACCCTGGCGGCTCATCAAAACTTCGTCTGACTAGTAATCTGCAAGTATGAAAATTAACTATGTCAGGAAATAAAACTCATATAAGCGTTATCATGAAATGATAAAAAATAATTTTATACGTTCTATAGTTTGCAGCATTGTAGTCTTGTTGTACGGGTCATGGGTCAGTGCTGCCGAAGTGATCGTAAGAATAGATAATCCGCCAGAATCAGGCATGGTTACACTCGTTCTGTTCGATTCTGCCAATGCCTTTGGTGACCTGCGTGATCCTTATATGGTTGTTATGTATTCACTGGATGGTCGTGATGAATACCTTATGAAAGACGTCGAACCCGGTGAATATGCTCTGCTGGTGTACTTCGATGAAAATGGCAATAATCGCATCGATAAAAACTTCATCGGTATACCAAAAGAGCCACTGGGTTTTTCAAACCGATATCGGCCGAAAGGACCGCCGTCTTATCAACGCGCAGCATTTCAGATAAAACAGGATGAATCTCGTGCGTTCGATGTCGAACTTAATAGGCCGCTTGGTAAATTCGGTCGTATCGGTGTAGGTATCGGAGTCATCGCAAGAAGCAGCCCGTATCTCGGTTATAGCGGTGCGGTCAGCAAGGTGATACCTGCAGTTACTTACATCGGTGAGAGACTGCAGATATATGGACCGAAGATACAGTTTGGAATAATCGGCAGTGGCAAGCTGAGACTTGCTGCCACCGGACGATACCGCATCGGCGCTTACGATGAAGATGATAGCGAATTTTTAAAAGGTATGGGGGATCGAAGTGACACGTTGATGGCAGGCCTGATTGTTCAGGCCGTATTACCAGGCGGCTTTGAGATGTCCGCAAGTTATGAGCACGATGTACTCGACAGGATAGGTGGTGGTGAGGCCAGGATCGCGTTTGATAAATCATTACAGTTTGGTGTATTTCGGTTTGCACCAGAAGTCGCTGTCAACTGGATCAGTTCACAGTTGAGTAACTATGATTATGGCGTGTCAGAGAGTCAGGCCACGAACGAACGTCCCGCATATACTGTTGGCGATACTTATAATGTTGAGGCTGGCGTGAGTATGTTTATCGAGATCACGCGAGACTGGTTATTCTTCATGAACGTTGCCGCGAGTCACTGAGTGATGAAGTGACTGCGAGCCCGATAGTCAGCGAGGATTATGTCATCAAAGGTTTTGCCGCTATTAACTATGTCTTTTAATGGTATATATCGAAGCTGATATCGCAGAAAAATCTTCGAGTAAAGTGATGAGCGAGTATTAGCGGTAGTTGTTTAGATGTGAGCTGTGAGATTGATAGTTGATTTCGATATGTCCAGACACATGCAACAACTTAAATTACTCCTTAGCAGACGTAAGTATTGGGGCTTCATACAGTCAGGACCCATCTTATGATCATATAACTGCCAATACTTCGTAATTTTCGAATAATAATTATACGATATTCGACTTTTATAGTTTTTTGTACATGTTTAGTATGTTTACACACAAAATATTTTTAACATTACACGGAGAATTGTATGCAAATTGATATTCAATCACGCGGTTTCTCATTAACCGATGCTCTATTTGGTTACGCACAGAGACGACTACTTTTCGCCCTGTCTTACTGCAGTGGACATGTTAATCGGGTTGTTATCCGTTTATCCGACATAAACGGTCCTCGTGGTGGGGCGGATAAACGCTGCCAAATACAGGTAGTGTTGGCTGGTATACCCGATGTGGTGGTAGAAGACACGGAAGTTAACCTGTATGACGCCATTGATCGTGCGATTGATCGAGTTAGACGTACTGTGTTTAGAAAAGTTGACCGGCAATTGACGCTATCCAGGCAGCCTGAACCGCTTTTAATCAATGCAGAGTAGACGAATTATCTAGAGGTAATTATCATGAACAATAATGTAACTACAATTCAGAACCAGAGACAGACCTCGACGTTCGCTAGTAACAAGGTAGTAAGTAACACTTACACACTGTTATCCATGACGCTGCTGTTCAGTGCGCTGACCGCAGGCCTTTCGATGAGTCTTAACCTGCCGCATCCGGGCTTGTTGCTTACGCTAGTCGGCTACTTTGGCCTGCTGTTCGCTACCACGAAGTTTCGTGACAGCGGCCTCGGGCTGGTCTTCGTTTTTGCCCTGACTGGTTTCATGGGTTACACCCTTGGGCCGATTCTGAACAGCTACCTGGCGATGGCCAATGGCAGTCAGTTAGTGATGACAGCGATGGCCGGTACCGGAGTTATCTTCCTGGCGTTATCCGGATATGCACTCACCAGCCGTAAAGATTTTAGTTTCATGGGTGGTTTTTTGATGACCGGCATCCTGGTGGGGTTTCTCGCCGGTCTGGGTGCGGTATTTTTCGAGATGCCTGCATTGTCATTGACAGTATCAGCGATGTTCGTGTTGCTGATGTCAGGTCTGATACTGTATGAGACCAGCAACATCATTCACGGCGGTGAGACTAACTACATCATGGCCACAGTCACACTGTTCGTTTCTATTTTCAACCTGTTCACCAGCCTGTTGCATCTGCTGGGTTTCATGAGCAGTGACAATTAATAGTTTCAACTAGTGCAGTTTTTCAACAAGAAGAGGCCGCAACGCAGTAATCAAAGGTTACTGCGTTGTTCGGTCGTTTTTCTGCTGCTGACGGCACTCTCAGCCTGCAGTGAACCGCCTTATGGCAACCTGGATAACGCGCAGTTACAGCTCATGCTGCAAGACAATGTACCGCTTTATGACATACGACGCCCCGAAGAGTGGCGCCAGACAGGTGTCATCGAGGGCAGTCAGCTATTAACCTTTGTCGATGCCGGTGGCCGTGTGCAAGCGGATTTTCTGAACCGTTTCACCGCTGCTGTCGGTAAGGATGATACGGTGATTCTGATCTGTCGCACTGGCAGCCGCACCAGTACCCTGGCGCGTTATCTGGTTGAACAAATGGGTTATACACAGGTCTTTAATGTACGTCATGGCATCACACGCTGGATCAGAGATGACAGGCCGATAAAGAAAGTGCTGATTCCTGCATAACATAAGAGACACAGAAAATTAGAGACATAAAATGAGTAACAATCCGGATTCTATAATGAAAAACACAACTACTCATCAGCCACGACCGATGATTGACCTGCTGGTGAGTATTATTATTCCTTCGCTCATCCTGATGAAACTCAGTGGTGTTGAATATCTTGGCGCGACTACTGCGTTAATCGTGGCTTTGGTTTTCCCCTTGAGCTGGGGGCTGTTTGAGCTGGTTAAATATCAAAAATTCAACTTTATCGCTGTGCTGGGTTTGATCAGTGTCCTGCTCACAGGTGGTATTGGCCTGTTACAGCTCGATCCACAGTGGCTCGCCATCAAGGAGGCCGCCATACCGGGGCTGATCGGTATTGCTGTATTGGTCTCCACTTATACACCCTATCCGCTGATCAGAACGCTGCTGTATAACCCGAAGCTTATCCATGTAGACAAGGTCAGGCAGAAGCTCGACGAGTATGGCAATAGCAGTGTCTTTGAAAGCCGGCTGCAAAATGCCACTTACCTGTTGAGTGGTACCTTCCTGTTTTCATCGGTGGTCAATTATACCCTGGCAAAATGGGTAGTCACCAGTCCGGCTGGCAGTGCTGCCTTTAACGAAGAACTGGGACAGATGACACTGCTTAGCTATCCGCTTATCGCTATTCCTTCCATGTTAATGATGATGGCCATCTTTTATTATCTGTGGCGTACGATCCATGGTTTGACCGGGCTTAGCCTGGAAGAAATACTGTTATTGCACCGGTCTGGAAGTAATGCAGAGTAAAATATCAAAGTAAAAGAAAGATATAAATTCTCAAGCAGAAACATGCTCCGGCAAAACTTGCTTAACGAATTAGCATGTATGAGCTGGATTACTTTCTAAAATATTTCTAGTCCACTAAGCTCTGATCTTTTTGTGTCATTTAAGCAGCGGCATCTTTCAAGCTTGCCGGCCATTATCCTTTAGTTTTCAGTAGTGACTTTTCACTGTCAATGTGCTCACTCGTTGTGATTTCTTAAATCGATAAAGAATCGATAAATACGATGTTTTAATATCAATAATTCGTATTTTTATTATTGTTGTTCTGCTCTATATTATCTTCATGGTTTAACAAACAGGTTCTCTTGAAGGAGGTAACCATGAGTAAAAAAGTCACCAAAATTTCGCCGCAACGGCTCCACGCAGTTCTGGATGAGGGTAAAAATATCAACCTCATCGACGTGCGTACGGCGGCTGAATATCGTGCCGGTCATGTAGCTGGCGCAAAGTTGATTCCGATGGATGAATTGAACGCAGAAACGCTTGCTGCTAATGAGCAATACGCTGGTGCAGGGCATGAGGAAACTCTATACCTGACCTGTGAGTACGGCATGCGTGCACAGCAGGCTGCTGAGCGGTTGTTCGATGCTGGCTATCAAAACCTGGCAATTATCGAAGGCGGTACACAAGCATGGAAAAAAGCCGGCTTGCCGATTCAACGTTGCGCTAATGCCATCTCACTGGAGCGACAGGTTCAGATTGCTATTGGCATGTTGCTGGTGCTCAAAGTGCTGTTCGGCTTCACCGTGCATGAACTGTTTTTCGCTGCGATTCCTTTGATCGGTGCCGGGCTGATTGTTGCCGGCATGACAAACTGGTGTGGCATGGCGCGTCTTGTTGCACTGCTGCCCTGGAATCAAAACCGTAACTGTTCTGAACAGATCACGGCTTAATTATTCGTAATAACAGAGGAGTATTAATTATGATATTTCGTCAACTATTTGATCATCAATCTTCAACTTTTACTTACCTGCTGGCCGAGCGCAGCGGCGGTGAGGCGTTGCTCATCGACCCTGTACTGGAAAATACCGAGCAGTATGTCCGTCTGATCGATCAACTCGATCTCAAGCTTGTACTCGCCGTTGACAGCCATATCCATGCCGACCATGTCACCGCCCTGGGAAGTTTGCGTGAACAGACCGATTGTGCCAGTGCGATGGGTGCGATGACCAAAGCCGAGTGTGTTTCAGTATGGTTCAACGAAGGTGAGAAGTTGTGTGTGGATAAGCTGCACCTGGATGTTCTCTATACCCCGGGCCATACCAGTGACTCCTATAGCTTTCGACTGCCGGATCGTGTGTTCACCGGAGATACCTTGTTGATCCGTGGTACCGGCCGTACGGATTTTCAGAACGGGGATCCGGCCGCGCAGTATGACAGCCTGTTCGGTAAGCTGCTGAAACTGCCCGATGACACCCTGGTCTACCCGGCGCATGATTATAACGGCATGACGGTGAGCTCCATCGGTGAAGAAAAACGTCACAATCCTCGATTGCAGGTAACAGACAAACAGGCTTATATCGAGCTGATGAATGGCCTGGTACTGGAAGATCCGCAGCTGATGGATGTGGCAGTTCCCAGTAATCGGCAATGTGGACTTAAAGCAGTAGCCTGAACGGTGCTGTAAATTACATTATTCCTTTAGGAGGAAAAGATTATGACAATAGCTACACTCACCATTCTTACGGTAACCGGTTCCCTGGTATTATTGAAACTCGGTATCATGGCGTTTGTCGTCGTATTGTGGGCAAGGGTGATCTCTTCAGCAGGGGCGAAATTTATGCAGCGTCCGGTAATGGCGAACCTGCCTGATATGACTAAAACACAACGCTAAACTGCTACCGCTGATAGCATGATCAAGGTTCAATTACCTGCCATTTATGGTCGTCCATGAATGGCAGGTATCATATTGGTACATCTGGTTGCCTGTGCTAATCTCCGTATAGGGCAACATGCCTGTTTATAGGTATAGCTATCCGATTTCCTTATCCGTGCCGATTGGCCAGGCAATGATCTGATATAATGAAGAATATCAATCTCAAACATCTGCGCTATTTCTGGGCCGTTGCCAGTCATGGCTCCATTGCGAGTGCTGCTGAAATATTACACCTTACGCCACAGACGATCAGCGGGCAGCTCAGTGAGCTGGAGTATCAGATCGGCACCAAATTGTTCCAGAAGGCTGGTCGAAACCTGGTGCTGACCGATGCCGGCCGAATGGTATTTAACTATGCTGATGAAATTTTTCGCCTCAGTACTGAGCTCGAGGACGTGCTGGACGGACGCGATCCCAGTGCCCAGTCAACACTCAATGTGGGCATCGCCATGGTAGTGCCAAAACTGCTCGCTTATCGGGTGTTAGCGCCAGTATTAAATCTTGATGAGCCGGTTCGACTGGTCTGTAATGAAGCGCCTTTTGTTGATCTGCTGGCTGAACTGTCAGTACATAAGCTTGACCTGATCCTCGCCGATAGTCCCTTTAGCCCGGGCCTGAACATCCGTGCTTATAATCATCTTCTGGGTGAATCCGGTGTTACTTTTTTCGCCTCGGAGCCTGATGACAGGTTATATCGGGATAATTTTCCTCAGAGTCTGGAAGGTGCACCTATGCTGATGCCAACCACAAACTGCGCCTTGAGAAGATCGCTCGAACTCTGGTTTGAGCGTATCGATGTTCGACCGACCGTGGTTGCGGAATTTGAAGACCGCGCATTGATGAAGGCTTTTGGTGAGGCCGCCACGGGTATATTTACCTCTCCCACAGCGGTAGAGGATGATGTATTGAATAAGTACGCGGTGACAGTTATCGGCCGAAGCGAAGAGGTCAAGGAACGATTTTATGCGATCTCCGCAGAGCGCAAGATCAAACACCCTGCCATTTCAGCTATCACCGAAGCGGCGCGTCAAGATTTGTTTTCTGCTTAATACCCAGACCCAGCACTACCGAGGCAGTTTTTCATATTAGTGCTTTGTCACTATTGCAGCTGAAAATTATTATCTTTTTTCGATAATAATTTATTTACCCTGGAGCAATTCATCATCACTGTACGGGTGAGATGAAACCCGATGGTTTGACTGTCAATGCAGCGGCTTTCGTTTTCCTCAGCACTTCTTCAGCTGTATTGCCAATAAACAAACCTGGAATACCCAGTCTGCCAAGGGTGCCCATAATGATCAGGTCTATATTGCGTTCGGTTACAGTAGAAGAAATAACTTCTGCAGCACGGCCTTTTACCAGCTGCACGTTTTCTGCCTGACTGTCCATGTTGTAGCTGGCTAACAGTTCATCCAGGGCCTGGCGATGATGCTGCTCCTTGTTTTCAAGTATTAAATCAAGTTCTACACGAGATATTCTGCCACGGCCGCTGGCCAGCAAAGATTCGCCGGGCAGGTCCCACGCATGCAGCACTTCGAGTTCGGCATTTTCCTGTGCCGCGAGTGAGGCGGCTAGATCCATAATCAAGTGCTGTAAATCAGAAGAGTTCGTTTCTAGAGGGTCAACGGCGACAAGGATTCGATGATAGACCGGTTCACTTTGCAAGTGGTCAATCCACACTGGACAGGGGCACTTGCGCAATAGATGCATGTCGGTGCTGCCAAACAAGGTTGCAGTCAGCCCGGTATCATGCTGTGCCACTTTTACAACCAGGTCATGGTTATTTTGCTGTACTGCACGGATAACCTCGATAAAGGGAATACCGGTAACTACCCGGGTATCAACTGCCACGTTCATGTCGTTGAGCTGTTCGATGAGCTGGTTCAGCATTTGCAGCCGCTGATCCCGCAGCTTGGCGTTGAGATTAATATCGTAGGTCTGGTTGAAATAGTCAGCAAGGCCCGAATCAGGCGTAACATCCATAATAGTCAGCTTTGCGTTATTCGATTTTGCTAATGCTACAACCCTGCTGAGAGTAGATGACAAGCCGTCGTGACGGTCGGCAAAGAATAAAATGTTTTTAAAGCGTTTCATGATTTTCCTGCGGTCAGGTTTATAGTAAAGCGAATCAGGTTTCTAAAATTATTATACAGTTGATAAGTTAATTTTTTAATTTTGCTGTTTATCCAGCAGGTGAAGGTATGTATATACAGCCAGGCTGACGCGCCCAGCTTCATCATTGGAAACAACAGGTCTCCGACAGGTATCAAACCTGGCAGCGTGTACATCCATTTAGGACGAATAGTTAAAAGCAGAAGCGAACCAGTAATCACAACTGCCAGTGGCCAGCTGTTAAAGACCGGTGAAAAAGAATAGTCGAGAATAAACGGCGCAAAGATGATTAACGCGATCAGGCTGATCCAGGGTAGGGCGATGCCTAATGATTTATTTGACCTGGGTGATAGTTGCCGTGACATTATCACTAGAAAACGAGCCATAAGTAATGCCGTGGCGAAGCTGGAGGTCAGTAATAGTATCGACAAGATTGTTGACCACTGTCCTTGCCAGTTATCAATAACTGGATTGATTACTGTTTTCATCATTGAGCCGGCAGTAAAGGGCGCTGCCGCTAACACCAGCGCTGGAATCAATAACAAGATAAAAGTCAGTTTTGAATGTACTGTTTTGACTATGCCGACGCCAAGGAACAGGGAGCCTTTAGCCAGGCAATGATAGGCTGCGAGAAAGACCACAGCTAATATGATGGTCTCAGCCTGTTCAGGTGACAGCATGGCAAGTCCTATCAGGCTAGTCATAAAGCCCATTTTGCTGATGCTCGAATAAGCGAGTACCGTTTTAGCATTGCTCTGCACAAGACCAGCAATGGCTCCGAATACGATACTTATGGTGCCAGCGAAGACAAGCAGGCTGCCCCATTCAAAGAGCGTTTCCTGCCCAATAGGCAGGTAACGTATCCAGCCGAGGAATGCGACTTTTATCATGGCACCGCTTATTACGGCGCTGGCTGGGACCGGCGCTGCAGAATACGTCAATGGCAGCCAGACATGCAAAAAGATCACACCGGCTTTGATGCCCAGGCCGAGGATTAAGAAGCCGATTGCCCAGTTGCCGATGCCTGCTAATTCCCCTGCAACGGGAGCCAGTGAACCAGTATGACTGTAGATGAACAGGAAACCGGCCAGCAGAGCGGATTCAGCAAGTAATGTCATGATCAGATAAACACGACCGGCAAACAAAGACTTTTTAGTGGCCGAATGAATCACCAGGGCATAGGCGGACAGGCCCATTAGGCTGAAACCCAGGTAGAAGTTAATCATGTCCTGGCTGAGGATTAGCCAGAAGTTACCGGCCATTGCCAGCAGAAAAAATAAGCGAAAACGTTTCCAGTGCGGTTCATTACGCATAGTTAACTCAGCCTGCAATCCGGCGACAAACCACAATACTGAGCTAAACATAAGGAAGATGCTGGCGTTGTGATCAAGGCCATAGTGTGAGCCAAGAAATAACCAGGGAATTTGCAGAACCGTGTCTGCCGGCACGAAAAAGGCGGTTATCAAAGCGGGAACAGCAGCCAGTGAAACCGGCCACTGTCGATTAAATAACGGACGATTAAATATTGCTAACGGTGCTGCCAGTAAAGGCAGCAGCCAGCTTATTATCAGTAACGGTTCGTTCATAAGCCATACTCCCGTCTGGCTATAAGATCAGCCCATTCCAGCGGACTGTATGGCGAGGCAGCAAACAGACCGGCGGCAACAGCGAGTACTGCGGTTATCAGCGGAGGCCAGAGTAAGGCGGCATGTGTTTCAAAGCGGGCTGGCAGTATTTGCTCATCAGGCCATTTTGTGGCAGGCTGTTTAAACCAGGCCCGATAGAGTATTGGCAGAAAATAAGCCGCATTGAGCAGGCTGCTGGTAACCAGGACCGGCATCACCCACCATGCCATACCTGCTTCCAGAGAACCCAGCGCCAGGTACCATTTACTGACATAACCTGCTACCGGCGGTATGCCGATCATACCGAGGGCACCGACACTGAAGGCCAGGGTGGTAGCCGGCATCCGTTGACCGACACCGTCCATTTCACTTACTTTGTGAATACCCAGTGTTTCGGCGTAATTGCCGGCAGTAAAGAACAGCGTAATCTTCATGATGCCCTGGTGAACCAGGTGTACGATACCGCCGATGGTACCGATCGGGCCGAGGATTGCGATGCCAAGAGCAATGTAGGAAACCTGGCTCACGGTTGAGTAGGCCAGGCGTTTTTTCAGATTATCCTGTGATAACGCCTTTATCGAGCCGTAAATAATCGTTATCGCTGCGATGATTCCCAATCCGGTCAACAGGCCCAGCTCATGGGTAAACTCGATACCGTAAACATCATAGACTACGCGAATAATACCGAAAGCCCCGGCTTTGACCACGGCCACCGCGTGCAGTAATGCACTTACTGGTGCGGGGGCTACCATCGCCTGCGGTAGCCAGCCATGTAAAGGCAGCAGCGCTGCTTTGACGCCCAGGCCTGTTATCATTAACAGGAAGATGACCTTGAGCTGAGGATGATAGTCGGGATGCAACTGATTTAATATGCCGCCCTCGACGAATTCTGTCGATCCGGTAAGGGTATGCAACCACACAGTACCGGTGAAAAGCAGGACACCGCCAGTCAGGGTGTAAGCGAGATAGATGCGTGCGCCACGTAATGCTTCCGGGGTACCGCGATGCGCAATCAGCGGATAGGTCGCCAGCGTTAATAACTCATAAAACAGGACGAAAGTGAGCAGATTACCCGCCAGCGCAAGTCCCACCGTTGCAGAAACGCAGAGACTGAAAAAACCAAAAAAGCGGCTGCGATGCGGTGAATTTTCAAGGTAGCCGATAGCGTAGATCGTTGTTACCAGCCATAGCACTGTAGACAGGATAACGAACAATACCGATAGCGTATCGGCATGCAATACCAGATCCAGGCCGGGTGCCAAAGTCCAGCGCATCTCGTAGACATGTTCGTGGAATACTCCCCAGGTGATGATGCCGACCAGTACCAGCTTGAGTACGGCGCCGCTCATGTTGAGCACGGTGCGCAGTCGATGGCTGCCCTCGTTTAGAAAGAACATGACCAGCCCGGGGAGCAGTGAACTCAGCACCACGAAAAGCGGTAACCAGTTATCGAAATTCATAAGCTAACCTTGAGTAGTTGCCACACCGGGGCGCCAGCCAGGCCAAGGCCGATGGTCGCAAAAGCGGTGATAATAAGCGCCGGCCATTCTTCCGTGGCTACTGTGACAGGGCGGCGTGGATAGGGCTGCTGGCCAAAAGCATGGCCCAGTACTCTGAAGGTATAGGCAGCCGCCAACAGCGTGCCGATCATAATCACGATTACCCATAACCACTGGCCAGTTGAGAAAGCAGCCGCCAGTAGATGCCACTTGCCAAGAAAGGCGCCACTTGGCGGCAGGCCGATCAGGGCAATTCCGCTCAGGGCGATGGCAAAGGTGGTTGCCGGCAGACGTTGGGCAGTACCGCCGAGATCACGAATAGTGTCATGGCCGGATCGTTGCTGGATGACACCGATCGCCAGGAACAGTCCGGATTTTGCCAGCCCATGGGTCAGGGCAAGGATGACCAGTCCGCCCATCGCGGCGTCGCGCGCCGACCCAGCAGGCAATGCCTGCAACAGGGGAAAGAAAAGGAACAGGTAACCGAGCTGGGCAACTGTGGAATAGGCGGCGAGTAATTTGAGTCGCTCGGCACGTAGCGCCTGCCAGGAGCCCCATAGCACTGCCGCTGCACCCAGAATACCCAGTAAGCTGGCGGCTTGCGGGGTCACCACTTCGCTGAAAACATCCAGCCACAGGCGCATCACCAGATAAAAAGTGGCTTTCACCACCAGTGCTGACAGCACTGCGCTGACCGGTGCCGGTGCACTGGCATGTGCCGGTGGCAGCCAGAAATGCAGTGGGAACAGCGCGGTCTTCAGTAACAGGCCGACGGTCATCAGGGTCAAAGCCGACCAGGTAACGGGGCCGGCTGAAACCACCCGGGAGAGTGCCGCTAAATCCAGCGTGCCGTAACCGGCATATATCAGGGTTACCCCGGCGAGAAACAGCATCGAACCCAGCAGTCCTACCATAAGGTAACGCAGGGCGGCCTGCAGTGCGGCGGTTTTAGCTCCCAGTGAAGCCAACGCTACTGCACTCAGGCCGAGAAGTTCCAGGGTGACATAGAGATTGAACAGGTCGCCCGATAGCAGCAGGGCATTCAGTGAGGTCCACAATAATAACCACAGTGGCCAGAAACGACTGCGCAGTGAGTTGTCGCTAAAGTAGGTGCTGGCATAAATGCTTGATGCCAGTAGTACGATGGCGGCCATCATCAGCAACAGAGAAGAAAGGCCATCGGCACGCAAAGCGATACCGAGGCCTGCTGACCAGCCACCAATTTCATACAGCATGACACCCTGTGTCGCCACGGCATAGAGCAGGATAGCGGCACTAATGCTGGTTACGATGCCTGTACTGATAACGAGTGCAGTTGCAAAACGCGGCAGTAAGAATGTCGCGAGTGCGCCGGCTAAAGGCATGGCGACTAACCATATGAGTGTGTTAATCATTGTCCTGCTCTTCAGTCAGGCGCCTTAACAAGGTCAGGGCAAGTGCTGTGGCACTGACCGCAACAACGATTCCGGTCAACACCAGGGCATGTGGAATCGGGTCGGGCGCTGCATCCGGACCGCGGTAGGCAATAGTGATCAGCATCATGAAAACACCCGTGCCCATGACATTGAGAGCAATAATCCGCCGCAGCAAGGAGTCATTCAACAAAACAGCGCGCAAGCCAAAGGCTATGATCAGGCAAGCGCTTGCACCATAGAGCCAATGTGCCGTCAACATGATCTATCCCCCATGTTTTTCGGTCGGCCACCGAGGAATGCCAGTATCAGTGTTGCTGCGATCGATATCATGGCAGCGGTCTCGATGAGCAGGATCAGCTTGCCAGCCATGGCAGGCGGGTAGCTCAGGAACGGTCGTCCGAGGACAAGCATGCTTAAGCCGACCAGTAAAAATAAACCAACACCGATAAGCAAAATAATATTCAAATATAATGTGCTGCTTAACGGTAATCCAATATCTCGCTTACCCGCCAGCCGCAATATCACACCAGCGGCAGCGAGTATCGCGCCAGCCTGAAAAGCGCCGCCCGGTGCATGGGCACCAACCCATAGCAGGTAAGCGGCCATAAGGATGAGGGCGGGTACTAGCCAAGTTACAAGACCATTAAACACCGGACCGGCAGGCCGATAACCCGTTCTCTCTTCACTGAGGGCAAAGATGCCGAGCACGGCGGTCAGCAATACCGCCAGTTCCAGCAAAGTATCGTAGGCGCGAAAATTTAATAAGACTGCGGTGACTGGATTACTGACGCCGCTATTGGAAATATTGGCGCTGACGGATTGCGCCAGGGTATCGCTGGTCTCACTGCTGAGCGCCTGTAATAAAACCCAGGAAAGAATAAAAGCAAGTGCAACACAGAGCAGGGTAACCGTCCATCGAATAACTGCTGATGACTTCAAGTCTGCAAGGGTAGAATTATTTCGTTTCTCATTGTCGAGTGTTTCAAAGGGCAATCCCCGGCGAGGCTGATGCTGAACCGCGGCCAGCAGCAATGCGCCGGACAAACCGGCACCGATAGCAGCTTCTGCCAGTGCGACATCCGGCGCCATCAGTCTTGCCCAGGCAAGCGTCAGTACCAGTCCGAATGCGATGAAAAAAATCACGCTGCGGCGTGCATCACTGGTTGTCAGCGTGGCCCAGGCCAGGCCCAACAGGGATATCACCAGCAAAATATCCGGTAATAGCATGTTCGTTGTATTCATCAGCCCGTCTCCTGTCGGCGCGCTTGTTGGGCGATAAGATAGGCGCTGGCAGAGCTGGCAGCAAGTACCGCCAGCCAAATAAGGAGCAGCTTGAGAGCAAACAGCATATCCTGCTGATAAAGCGCAATGCCGGCTAACAACAGGCCAAGACCGAGGTTGTCTGCCTTGGTCAACGCATGCAGCCGTGAGTACAGATCCGG